>DATKFK010001208.1:0-2576 GCA_035544375.1 Thermoanaerobaculia bacterium | reverse complement strand
AGCTGCCGAGCGGCGCCTTTCCCTGGTGGGCGGGCGGGCCGCCGTCGGATTTCATGACGCTCTACCTGCTCTACGGCTTCGCCAAGGCGGGGGAATTCGGGGTGGTGGTGCCGCGCGAGGTGGTCGTCCAGGGATGGCGCTATCTCGGCGAGAAGTACCAGAGCGAGTTCCGCCACAAGCTGGACCGGCCCGACTGCGACTGCGCCTGGGAATTCCTGACCTTCCTCAACTACGTCGCGACGGCCTATCCCGATCCGTCGTGGCTCGGCGACGCGCTGCCGGCCGCCGAGCGGCGGCGCATCCTCGACGCCTCCTTCCGCCACTGGCGGGAGCACTCGCCGTACCTCAAGGGCCTGCTGGCGCTGACCCTCGCGCGCATGGGCCGGCGCGAGGACGCGCGGCTGGTCTTCGATTCGGTCATGAGCTCGGCGCAGACGACTCCCGACGAGGGCACCTTCTGGCGGCCCGAGGCGCGCTCCTGGCTCTGGTACAACGACACCGTCGAGACCCACGCCTTCGCGCTGCGGACGCTCATGGAGCTGCGCCCCCGGGACCCGCGCCTGGACGGCCTGGTGCAGTGGCTGCTGCTCGACAAGAAGCTGGGGCACTGGAAATCGACGCGCGCCACGGCCGAGGTCGTGTACTCGCTCGCCAGGTATCTCGCCAGCCATCACGAGCTGGCGGTGCGCGAAGCGGCGAAGGTCGAGGCCGCCGGCGCGGCCACCGAGCTGGTCTTCGAGCCCGACCGCTACACCGGCAGGAACGTGCAGATCGTCGTGCCGGGCGAGAAGCTCGGGCCGCGGGACGCGACGGTCACCGTCTCGAAACAGACGCCGGGGCTGCTCTTCGCGTCGGCGACCTGGCACTTCTCGACCGAGGAGCTGCCGAAGGAAGCGCGCGGCGACCTCTTCGCCGTCGAGCGGCACTACTTCCGGCGCGAGCGGCGCGGCAAGGAGATGATGCTGCAGCCGCTCGCCGCGGGCGCCGTGCTCGCCCCCGGCGACGAGGTCGAGGTGCAGCTCGCCCTGCGCAGCCGCGCGGCCGCCGAGTACGTCCACCTGCGCGACCCGCGCCCGGCCGGGTTCGAGCCCGGCGTCGCGGTCTCGGGTTGGCGGTGGGACCTGGGGCTCGCGCGCTACGAAGAGGTGCGCGACAGCGGCATGGACTTCTTCTTCGAGTGGCTGCCGGCGGGCGACTACACCTTGAAATACCGCGTCCGCGCGGCGCTCGGCGGCACCTTCCGCGCCGGCCCGGCGACCGTGCAGTCCATGTACGCGCCGGAGTTCACCGCCTACTCGGCAGGGGACGTGGTGCGGGTGGGAGCCGCGCCCTGAGCTACGCCGGCCGCGAGGCCGGCCGCCGTTCTTGTCCCGACGGTCGCAGCCAGCGGCACATTTACTTGCGAAAAGGAACTGTCCGTTCGGTTCCCCGGAGGACCGCCGCCATGTCCGCAGAACCTGCCACGACTGCCACCGCCACGATGTCGGCCCTCGGCAAGCATGCCACCGCCATCGATCACATCGCCATTGCCGTGCACGACCTGGAAGAATCGATCGGTCTCTACACCAAGGTCCTCGGCTTCGAGCTGGTCGAGCGGCGCAAGACCGAAGGCAAGACCACCGCGATGGTCTCGGCCGTGCTGAAGGCCGGCCCGATCACCGTCGTGCTGCTGCAGGGCACCACTCCCGAGTCGCAGGTCTCGAAGTACGTCGAGCACTACGGCCCTGGCGTGCAGCACCTGGCGATCGCCGTGGAGAACCTGCCGGAGCTGGCCGAGGAGCTGAAGGCCGAGGGTCTCAAGTTCGACACCACGGTCATCAACAGCCCCGGCCTGCGGCAGATCTTCTCCCATCGCGATCCGGGCTCGGGGATGATGTTCGAGCTGATCGAGCGGATGGGCGGGGACTTCTCCGACCAGAGCGTGCAGCAGCTCTTCCAGCAGCTGGAATCCAAAGACTCCTATTGAGGCCCGCGCGCCGCAGGGGAGCTCGGCAAGCCCGTAGAATGCGAACGCCTCCCTGCCGGCGCGGCGGTACGCGCTTGGCCATCCTTGCCGCCGTCGCGTGGCTCCTCGCCGGCGGCCCGTGGCCGGCGGCGGCTGGCGCCGCGGTGCCCGGGAGCGCTGCCGGCGCCCCCGCCGGCGGCCCGGCTGCCGGACCCGCAGCGCCAGCCACCGACGCCCTGGCGCCGGCGCCCCCCGATCTGGAAGCCATGCTGGCGGCGGTATGCGGCGCCGGCCGCGTCGCCGCGGCGAGTTCGCCGGCACGGCGCGAGTGCCGCGGGGTGCCAGCCTATCCGACCCCGTGCAAGGGACCGCTGCAAATCGACGCCGTGGTCAGGGGCAGCTTCACCCGCCCGTTGGCCGCGGAGGCCCTGGCCGACTACGAGGGAGGCCGGGTGACGCGGACACAGAGCTGAGCGGCAGAGCACCCGGGGCGGGTGTGTCTCCGTAGATCGGGCCAGGGTCTGGCCAGGCGTCGACGGGACAGCTTGAGGGTGGGGCCGGAGAACCTCGGAGAGATCGCGATAGGTGCATAAGCAGCTTGCAGAACAAACCAGTTGCAATCTATGATTAG
>DATKFK010001207.1:0-8634 GCA_035544375.1 Thermoanaerobaculia bacterium | reverse complement strand
CGATCGGTGAGCGGCCCGGCCACCGCGTAGGCGATCGGCGCCATGCAGCCGGCGATCACGTGGGTCACGGCAAAGACGCGGCCGAGCACCTGCGGATCCACCTTGCTCTGGACGATCGCGCTGGTGGACCCCTCGGTGAAGGGCAGGGTGAAGAAGGCGCAGAACAGGCCGATCGTGATCAGCGTGATCGAAGGCTGGAAGCCGGCCAGCATGAGCCCGACGGCGGCGAGCGGCACCGGGCCGAAGATTCCCAGGATGCGCCGCTTGGGTCCGCCCCAGGTGCTCATGACGACGCTGCCGATCAGGAGGCCGATCCCCGCCAGGGTGAGGACCGTGCCGAGGGTCCGCGGCGACGCGATCGAGAGGATGAGGGGCTGGATGAGCGCGTTGGCGAGACCGGCCGAAAAGTTGGTCGCGGCGAGGAAGAGCATCAGGCCGAGCAGGCCGCGCCGGGCGGCGAGGTACGACCACCCCACGGTCATTTCCTTGAGCCAGGTGTCCTGCCGCGGCAGCCCGGCGCCGTCGCTCGCGAGCGCCGGGAAGCGAACCACCAGCAGGCTCAGGACGGCGATGCCGAAGGAGAGGCAATCGATGAAGACGATCGTGCCGATCTTGAGGAAGCCCAGGAGCACCCCTCCCAGGAGGGGCGAGAAGAGCTGCGCCATGGCCTGCGCGGTGCGCACCATGCCGTTGGCCCGCGTCAGGTTTTCCTTCGACACGAACTGGCCGACCGCCGCCGAGTAGGCGGGGCGCTGGAATGTGGCGAGCGAGCTGCTGAAGACCAGCAGCGCGTAGATCCAACCGATCTGGACGTGGCCGGAGTAGAACATCAGCGCCAGGGCCAGGGCGCCGACGCCGGCGCCGGCGTCGGCGAGGATCATGGTGAAGCGGCGGTCCCAGCGATCGGCCAGCAGGCCCGCCACGGGCAGCAGCAGGACTCCCGGTATCGAGCCGGAGAAGAGCACCAGGGCGAACCGCGTCATCGAGCCGGTCTGCTGGTAGACCCAGACGCCCAGGGCGAAGGTGGTCAGACCCGAGCCGAAAAGCGAGAGCAGTTGACCGAGCCAGACGATTCTAAAGGTTTTCATTCGCGTGCTCCTAGCATGCTTCCTGCCAGTGATGGGGGGCCCGTCGAGAGGAGATCGAGGGCCGTCTCGAGCCCGCGGGCGAGCGCCGGGGCGAGAGCGGGAGAGAACATGGTGAGGTGGTCGCCGGGCACCATTTCGACCCGCACGCCGCCCGTCGTGACGCGACGCCAACCCCAATCCGGATCGTCCGGCGAGGACACCATCACCTCGGCGTCGTCGGGATGCATCTCCCGGGCGCGCAGGAGGTGGACGTCGACGTCGAGGCGCCCGGGCAGCTCGTAGCCGAGCAGCGCCCGGGTGTTGGCCTTGGAAACCTCCAGCCCGCCGCGCACCTCGCCGAGATCGCTGCCCGGCGGCAGCAGGTAGACGGCCTCCAGGTGATCCTTGAAACGGGCCGCGAACGAATCGATCGAGAGCCGGGAGAGCTCTTCCGGCGAGATCGGGAGCGGTTGGCCGGTGACCCTCGCGGCGAGCAGAGCGATGCCGCGCAGCCATTGACCGTCGTCCAGCTCGTCGTGCCCGGCGCGCTGCCTCAGGTTGCCGCGCAGGGGCGCGGGCGTGTCGAAGATCGCCAGCCCGGCGACCTCTTCCCCCTGCTGGCGCAACAGCCACGCGACGTGAAACGCCACCCAGCCGCCGAAGGAATGACCGCCGAGCAGATAAGGCCCCCGCGGCTGGACGTGACGGAGGGCGGCGAGAGAATCGACGGCCATCTCGGCGATCGTCTCGTACGGGCGGCTGCGACCGTCCAAGCCGCGCGCCGCGACCGCGAAGAAGGGGCGGTCCGCGTCGAGGTGCCGGACCAGCGGGTAGATGTACATCGTGTTGCCTCCCCCGCCGGGAAAATAGAACAGCGGCGGCTTGGACCCGCTGGCGCGGATCGCCAGGAAGCTGAGCGTCGGGACCGCGGCGGCTTGCGGCACGCCGACGGTGGCGGCGCCCCCGCCCTGGGCGATGCCATCGAGCGCCTGCCGGAAGCCCGCGAGCAGTCGGCGGACGGTCTCGTCGCGGTGGCGGCACGGGTCGCGGGCCCACTCGACCCGGAGCCGGCCTTCGATGATCATGGCGTCGATGGCGAAACCCGGAAACGGCGCGCTTCCCGCCGCACGGAGGGGACCGGTGTCCTCCCTCGCCATGCGCACGGCGGCGCCGCGAAAGGCGGTCTCGACGCGACCCTGGAAGTTGAAGCGCACCTGGGCGGCGGGAAGGGCGGCGAGGGCCGCGCGGACGGCCGGGTCCGGGCTGCCATAACGCAGCAGGCCGTAGCCCACCCCTCGCCGGGGCACGGCGCGGAGGCCGCGGGCGACCGCCGCCAGGTTCGCCGCCGGCTCGGTTTCGATCGGCAGCAGGACCGGGTAGAGCGAGGTGAACCAGCCCACCGTCCGCGACAGGTCGAGGTCAGGGAAGAGCGCCTCGCGGCCGTGGCCTTCCAGCTCGACCAGCAGGGAACCCCCGCCGCGCCAGGCGGCGATCGCGCTCGCCACGGCGGCGAGGAGCAGCTCCTCGACCGAGCTGCCGGCGAGGCGGGCCGGCCGGTTGACCAGCCTCTCGGTATCGTGCTCGTCCAGGGCGAGGACCGCCGCCGGCGCCGCGGCCGGCGCGCCAAACCCGGTCGAGTCGGCGGCGATCGAGCGCACGCCGCGACGCTCGGCGGACGTCCAGTAGGGCAGCTCGCCGGCCAGCTCCGGCGAGGCGGCGAAGGCCGCGAGCCTCTCCGCCCACTCCCTGAACGTGGTCTTCTGCGGCAGGTCCGGTGCCAATCCCCGGGAAAACCGATCGTACAGAGCGGTGAGGTCGCCGATCAGGATGGGCCACGAGAAGGCGTCGACGACCAGGTGATGGAGGATCAGTAGGAACCGGTCGGGCCCCCCCTCCCCCATGCGGAAGAGCACCGCGCGGCAGACCGGCCCCTTGACGAGGTCGAGGCTCGCCTGGAGCGCACCGCTGACGGCCGCGAGCGCCCCGGCGCGCGCCGAGGCCGGCAGGGCGGACAGGTCGCTCTCGCCCAAGGGCTCGGCCGGCTCCGCGGCGAGCAGCTCGAGGGCGCCGTTGCCCTCGCCAGGCAGCCACCGGGTGCGCAGGGCATCGTGGCGGGCGAAGAGGGCGCCGAGCGCCGAGCGCAGGTGCGCGGCGCTCCAGCCCGCCGGAACCTCGAGCAGGACCGCCTGGTTCCAGTGGCTGCCGCCGAGCGGCCCGCAGGCGTGGTTTTCCAGGAACCAGCTTTGAATGGGCGTCGGCGGGACGCTGCCCACGACCCCCCCGCGCGCGGCCGCCACGGCCACCGCCAGCCGGGCGACCTGCGCCAGGTCGGCGACCGTCGGATGGTCGAAGAGCTGCTTCGTCGTCGCTGCGATCCCCGCACGGCCGAGCTCGCCGATGATCCGAATGCCCAGGATGGAATCGCCCCCGAGGTCGAAGAAGTTGTCGTGGATCCCCACCTCCGGCAGGCCGAGGACCGCCCGCCAGACCTCGGCGATGGCGGACTCGACGGGGGAGCGCGGCGCCGCCGGCTCCTGCCCCGGCCGGGCCGGCGCCGGCAGCAGAGCGGCGAGGGCGCCACGATCGACCTTGCCGTTCACCGTGACCGGCATCCGCGCGAGCACGAACCAGAGGGCGGGGACCTCATGGGCCGGGAGCCTTTCGCGGGTCCAGGCTTTGAGCGGCCCGACGAGATCCTCGCCGGCCGCGGCCAGCACCAGGTAGGCGGCCAGCCGCCGGTTGCCCTCGTCCTCCCGGTCCAGCACCACGGCTTCCCGCACGGCGGGGTGGCGCAGCAGGGTGGCCTCGACCTCGCCCAGCTCGATACGGAAGCCATGGATCTTGACCTGGCGGTCCGCCCGCCCCAGGTACTCGATCTCGCCGTCGGGCAGCAGGCGCGAGAGGTCGCCGGTCCGGTACATCCGCTCGCCCGGCTTGCCGGCGAACGGCGACGGCACGAACCGCGTCGCTGTCAGATCAGGGCGCCGATGATAGCCGCGAGCCAGGCCCACGCCACCCAGGTAGAGCTCGCCGACGACCCCGATCGGCAGGAGCTCCTGCGCCGCGTCCAGAACGTAGGTCTCGAAGTTGGGGAGCGGCCGGCCGATGGTGACGGTCTCGCCCTTCAGGCAGAGCTTGAACGTGGCATCGACCGTGGTCTCCGTCGGGCCATAGGCATTCCACAGCCGGTGACCTTCGACCCAGGGGGCCGCGGTCTGCCGGGTGCATGCCTCGCCGATCGAGAACACCTCCGCCAGGTGTGGCAGGTCGCCGGGCGACAGCATGTTGAGCGCGGTCGGCGTCAGGATCGCGTGGGTGACCCGCTGCGCCGCGAGCACCGTCTGGAGACCGGGGCCGGGCAGCAGGTCGGCGCTTTCGACGAGGCACAGCGCCGCGCCGCCGGTGAAGGCCATGGTGAGCTCCCCCACGAACGAATCGAAGGAGCATGAGGCGAACTGGAGGACCCGCGCCCCCCGGCCGGCCCCAAACCGCGCCTGCGCCCGCGTCAGGTTGCTCAAGCCCTGGTGCCCGAGCAGGACTCCCTTGGGCTCGCCGGTCGAGCCGGAGGTATAGATCACGTAGGCGAGCTGCCGTGGCAAGACCGCGAGGTCGAGGTCGGCGATCTCGCTCTCGCACTCCCCCTCGCCCTCCCTCTCCCCCACCTCCTCGCCCCAGGCCCCGCTCGCGAGGTCGATGACGTGGCCGGGGAGCGCCCCGGCGTGCGCGAGCGCCCCGCCCATGGTGATCAGGTGCTCGACCCGCGCATCGCGCAGCATGTATCGCAGTCGTTCGCCCGGATACTCCGGCGACAGCGGCAGGAAGGCGCCGCCGGCCTTGAGCACGGCGAGGATGGCGACGATCATCTCGGCACCGCGCGGCATGCCGATGCCGACGACGACCTCGGGGCCGACCCCGGCCGCTCTCAGCGAGCGGGCCAGGCGGTTGGCGCGGCCGTTGACCGTCCGGTAGCTCCACGTCCGCCGGCCGAGGACCAGCGCCTGCCGGCGCGGCGCCTGCCGCGCCCAGTCTTCGAAACGGCAGTGCAGCGACCGGAAGGGGACCTCGGCCTCGGTGTCGTTCCACTCCCGGACGATGGCGTGGCGCTCCCCATCGGCGAGCAGCGGCAGGGACCCGAGGGGCAGGTCGGGAGCGGCCGCCAGGCGTTCGAGCAGGCGCGCGAAGTGGGCCGCCGCCCGCCCCATGGTGGCGGCGTCGAAAAGGTTGCGATCATAGGTCCAGAAGCACTCGATCCCCCGCTCGCCCTCCCAGGCGTGGACCTCGACGTCGAAGCGCGCGGTCTCGTCATCGATCAGCAGGCGGGTGAGCTCCAGACCGCCTGCCGGGTGGGGCCTGGCGTCGGGCACCTGCATCGCCAGGGACACCTGGAAAAGTGGATGGACGCCCGGCTGGCGCTGCACTCGCAGCTCTTCGACCAGGCGGTCGAACGGCAGGTCCTGGTGGGAGATGGCACCGAGGACCATGCGATGCGTTCGCGCCAGCAGCTGCCGGAAGGTCGGATTGCCGGCAAGGTCCACCCGCAGGACCAGGTTGTTGACGAAGAAACCGATCAGCGATTCGACCTCCCGGCGGTCGCGATGGGCAAAGGGCGAACCGATGGGCACGTCGGGCGCCCCGGCGTAGCGCGAAACCAGGGCGCCGAGAGCGGCCAGGAGCACGGTGAACAGAGAGGCGCCCGCCGCCTTTGCCAGGTCCTCGAGCTGGCCGCTCGCCGGTTCGTCGATCGCCAGGTGCAGGGTGCGGCCCCGCGGCGGGACGGCGACCGGCCGCGGCCGGTCGGCGGGCAGGGTCACCTCCGGAGCGAGGCCCGCGAGCTGGTCTCGCCAATAGGCTGCCTGCTCCTCCAGGACCTTGCCGTTCAACCACTCCCGCTGCCAGACCGCGAAGTCGACGTATTGGATGGGCAGCGGCGGCAGGGCGAGCGTGCCGCCGGCGGCAAGGGCCTCGTAGGCGGCACGCAGCTCGCCGAAGAAGATGCCGCTCGACCAGCCGTCCGAGACGATGTGATGCGTCGTCACCAGCAGGACGTGATCGCCGCTGCCGGCCCGCACCAGCGTGCAGCGCAGAATGGGGCCGCGCTCGAAGTCGAACCGCCACCTGGCCTCGCACAGAGCGAGGTCCCGCCAGACGCTCTCCCGTGTGGCCGGCGGTAAACCCGAGAGGTCGATCAGGGGCGGGTCGATCGCCGTCGCCGGCGAGACGGCCTGCATGGGCGTCCCGTCGAACGCGGGGAAACGGGTGCGCAAGACCTCGTGACGCAGGACGATCGCGGTCAGGCTCCGGGCCAGGGCGCCGCGGTCGAGGGTGCCGCGCAGCAGGAGGTTCCAGGACGTGTTGTAAAGGCTCGGGTCCCCGGCCTGACCGTGCAGCCACATGCGGCGCTGCGGCAGGGACAGCGGGAACCTGCCGGCGCTCCGGTCGGCGGGCAGGATGGGCAGGCGGGCAGGCTCCAGCCCCTGCTTGGCGAGCAACGACAGCAGGAGCCGCCGCTTCTGCGGCGACAGGGCCGCCATCTCTTCTTGCAGTGCAAGCATCACGGTCTCCGCTGGCGATGGCTCGGCGACGCTCAGCCCGCCGCCGGGAATTCGGCGAGGCGGTCGAGCGGGCTCCGCATCCAGCTCTCGCCGAGGTCGGCGTGCCGGTCGAGATAGTGGTTGACCTCCTCCGAGCCGAGGAGGTCGCGCAGCCGCCGGATGACCTCGGCAAGCGGCACGTCGTCGCGGTAGAGGGGCGCCGCCGGGCGCAGGATGCGGTGGAGCTCCTGGAGGCTCGGGCTGTAGTCGCCGGCGTCGTTGAGGTGGGTGGCCTGGATGCAGGCGCCGAAGGTCACCGCCAGCATCGTTTGCAGGTGCTCGGTCAGCCGCAGTGACTTGCGGGCGGCGATCAGACCCATGCTGACGATGTCCTGGTTCGAGCCGTTCGACGGGATCGACTTGATCGACGCCGGCGCCGCGAGATCGAGGTTCTCCGCGGCGATGCTGGTGGCCAGGTACTGCCCGCCCTCGTAGCCGGAGAACAGACCGGCCTCGCCGTGGGCGAGGAACGGCGGCAGGTGGCCGTTGAGGTGCGGATCGACGAGGCGGTTGAGCTGGCGCTCCAGCAGCACGCCGATCTCGGTGATCGCGATGTTCATGTAGTCGCAGGCCATCGCCACGTATTGGCCGTGGAAGTTGCCGCCGTGGAAGCTGTCCTCGGGCCGCTCGAAGAAGAGCGGATTGTCGTTGCAGGAGTTGAGCTCCTCTTCGACGATCCGGCGGCTGAATTCCAGCGTTTCGATGACGGGACCGAGGACCTGCGGGATACAGCGCATCGAGTAGGCGTTCTGCAAGGAGATGCCGGCATCGGAGACGCCGTCGTCGCTGGCGTTGCGGCGGATGGCAGCCATGATGTCGGCGTGCTCGCGGGTGCGCTGACTGCCGGCGAGCAGGCCGCGCAGGATGCCGGCGACGAGAACCTGGCCGCGGTGGTTCTTCAAGGCGTTGCCGCGGTCCTCGAACGGGCGCGTCGAGCCGTGGAGCGCCTGCACGATGTCGGCCGTCGCGACCAGCGCGAGCTGCACCAGCCGGCTCGCGCGGACCAGGGCGAGAGACGCCGCGCCGGTCATCCCGGAGGTGCCGTTGATCAGCGCCAGCGCCTCCTTGTAGCCGAGCTCCAGCGGCTCCATGCCATGCGCGAAGAGGACCTCCGCGGCGGGGCGGATCTCGCCGTCGGCCCGCAGCGAGCCGCAGCCGATGAGCGGCAGCGCCAGGTGGGAGAGGGTCGCGAGATCGCCGCTCGCCCCCAGCGAGCCCTGCTCCGGGACGACCGGATGGAGACCGCGGTTCAGCAGCTCGGCCATCATCCTGACCGCTCGCGGGCTGACGCCGGAGTGCCCCTTCAGGTGGCAGTTCATCCGCGCCACCATCATGGCGCGCACGACCTCGTCGGGAAACAGCGGACCGCCCCCCGCGGCATGGCTCAAGAGCAGATTTCTCTGCAGCTCCGACCGGTACCGCGCCGGGACGATGAAGTTGATGAGATGGCCGAACCCGGTGTTGACGCCGTAGATGGGAAAGCTTTCGGCACCCCATGCCTGGACCCGCACGAAGGTCTCCTCGACCTTCCTGATGCTCCTCGCGTCGAGCTCCACCGGCTCGCGGTTCACCGCCACGTCGTAGACTTCGAAGACTGTGTGATTTTGACCGCTGACGATCATGTCGTCCTCCCGGCGGGTAAAGGTTCTCGAGGATGAGCCTGCAAGTCCGAAAGAAGCCTCCCCGCATCCTCTTCCGAGACGTTCCGCACCTGCTCCAGCAACTCTTGCAGTTGCGCCACGAAGGCGACCTGCTCGCGGCTGCCCTGCCGCTCGCGCAGGAAGCCGGCAAGCCCGGCGACCGTGGGATGAGCGAAAACGTCCCGCACGTGGACGTCGATGAGGTACTGCTCGCGCAGCCGGTTGGCGACGCGGGCGGCCAGCAGCGAGTGCCCTCCGGAATCGAAGAAGTGGTCGCGGCGGCCGATCCGTTCGCGGCCCAGGTACTCGGCGAAGAGCGCCGCGATCAGCTGCTCC
>DATKFK010001206.1:0-8774 GCA_035544375.1 Thermoanaerobaculia bacterium | reverse complement strand
GAGCGGCATCACCTTGCCGCGCACCCGCAGCTGGTGGCCCGAGACGTCGAGCTCGATGCCGCCGACCTCGATCCGCTCGACCGCGCTCTCCTCCTGCTGGAAGCGGCGCAGCACCGCCTTGACCCGCAGCACCACCTCGCGCGGGCTGAACGGCTTGCTGATGTAGTCGTCGGCTCCCAGCTCGAGGCCGACGATGCGGTCCACCTCCTCGCCCCGGGCGGTGAGCATGACGATCGGCAGGCGGGAGGTGAGCGGATCGCGCTTGAGCATCCGCGTCAGCTCGAGCCCGTCGATGCCCGGCAGCATCAGGTCGAGCAGGATGAGGTCCGGGTTGTCGCGGCGGACGGCGTCGAAACCGGTGTCGCCGCGGCGCGCGGTCTCGACGTCGAAGCCTTCCTTCTCGAGGTTGTACTGCAGGACTTCGGCGATGTCCGGCTCGTCCTCGATGACCAGGATCTTCTCGCGTGGCATGGTCCCAAAGGGTAGCACGCGGATTCCACAGGTTCTGTTGAAAAGCCTGCGGAAAAGCGGCTGGTAAACGGCGCCAGCCCGCCTTGTTGGCGGGTTTGAACGCTTTGAACAACGGCCTGTGCAACTCTCGTAAGTGACTGGTATAAAAGAGTTTGTAAATCATGGCTCGAGGCGGTGGCGGGGGCGGGGCGGAAGTGAGGCGAGATTTCCACAGGGGGTCCGTGAATTCCGGGTTAGAGTTGTGTTAACTCCATGTGACAGCGATATTTAGCCTTTGCGAGGGACGTTTCCAGACCCGAAACCACAACTCGCGGGAGGGTGTCAACTGGCCCGCGACTTCGCTCCTGGAGCCCTGCGGGACGCGGTGCCGTTCAGGCGGTGGTGGGCACATGCTTGCAGGCGCGATTCAGGTTCTGAGCAAGCTCGGTCGAGATGTCGGTCGAAGCGTCGATCGAAGCCGGTCGAAGCCGGTCGGGTTCGAAGCGTCGGTCGAAGCCGGTCGGGCTCGAAGCGTCGGTCGAAGCCGGTCGAAAGCGATCTAAGCCGGTCGGGCTCGAAGCGTCGGTCGAAGCCGGTCGAAAGCGATCGAAGCCGGTCGAAGCGGGTGAGAACTTTGGTGTCTTGTGATATTGACGAGGACGTAGATCCTCGGTCCCTTCACTTTCCGGCGGCGTCCGGCCGGCCGGGTCGGGGAGGGAGCATGTCGTCAGCCCAGATGGAGATGCCGCCATGGCCAACGGGAGCTTCGATCCGACCCTAGCCGCGCAGCTGGTACAACTCTGCGAGCTGACCTATGTCCAGTACGCACAGGGCCTGAAGGGGGGCGATGGCTCGATCACGCCGCCGCCCGGCTACCAGCAGACCGCCTCGTTCACCGCGCCCGAAATCGACCTCACCCGGGGCTCGAGCCAGATGGCGGCGGCGCTCGCGCCGCACTTCGACGTCACCGACCCCGCGGCCCGCCAGGCGCTGGCGGTTGGGCTGCGCACCGTCTTCTTCGGCTTCACGCTACAGCCGTCACCCGGCACAGCGGGCGGGTACAACGTCGTCGCCTTGCGCGGCACGCAGTCCATCCAGGAATGGATCGAAGATGCCACTATCGTCCAGATCCCCGTTCCCCTGGTCTGGTACAAGGACGGCAAGTTCCAGGAGGCGAAAGCGAACCTCGGCTTCGTGGTGATCTTCGGTTTTCTCGTGGATCAGATTTTGAGCGCGGTGAACGCGTTCGCCAATCCCAACCTGCCCCTGTACGTGACCGGGCACAGCCTGGGCGGCGCGCTGGCGGCGCTGGCCGCGCCGGCGATCAATTTCCTGAGCTCCGGCTATTTTGGCGCCGGCCTCGTGAACCGGTTGCAGATGTCCAGCTTCGCCGGTCCGCGGCCGGGAGACCCGATCTATGCCGACGCCTACAACTTCTTCGTCCCCGCGACCTTCCGCGTCGTCAACCTGTGCGACGTGGTGCCGATCCTGCCGCCGACGGCGCTAGCCGGGTACCAGTACGCCCAGGTAGGAGGTGCGGGAGCGGAGTGGTCCTACCTGTTCCAAGCCAACAACGTCGCCGCCAACCACGGCATCCTGAACAACTACATCCCGGCGGTCAACGCGGCAGTGGAGACCAACGCCCCGCGGCAGTATCCCAACTCGGGGGTGCCTGGGTAGGTGGGGCTGCTGGCCGGCACCTGGCGCCCAGGTATACCGGACATCTGCGGGGGTGGCGGCGATACACATTCGGCACCCTGCTTGTAAGCGCCCGCTCCAGGGTTCCGCGGGAGAATGCCGCGTGGAGTGGGTGAGGGTTATCTTGACCAATTCACGAGAGATTGACCCAAGAGAAATCGACGGCGCAACCATGGTCCTGCGGCCACCGGCTACCGCCGGGCAGGTCCTCGCACTTGCTTGGTCGCCGGACGGCAACAGCCTAGCCGCGAGCTTCGAGGAGAGTCTCCTCGTCGTCTGGGAAACCAGAAACAAGGCAAAGCCTCGGCGTCTCTACACCACGTCCAGCAGCTGGACGATGAGCCTCGACTGGTCTGCGGATGGTGGCGCCTTGGCCGCCGCTAGCCACTCCGGCGAGCTGAACCTATTTGAAACTGCCACCTGGAATCGAACCAGTTCGTTGCCGCTGGGCGGTCGCGGGCTTGTCCGCGTTGCCTGGAGACCCGGTTTCGCCGACGAACTGGCCGTTTCCGGCGAAAATGAGGGCGCGGCACTCGTCAACCGTCAACATCAAGTCCTGAAACGCTGGAGGACAAACCTTCCATGGCAGCGTGGCCTGGCCTGGTCGAGGGACGGGCGCTCCTTGGCGCTCGGAGGCATGATAGGAGTAGCAGGTAGTGAAGGGAGAAGAGGTGCGGGAGATATCGTCATCTTTCATCTCGATTCCCGAAGTCCTCTCTACCTCCGCGGCGATCTGGGCGAAGTCCTTGCGCTCGCATACTCGCCGACAGCGGACCTGCTGGCATCCGGCTCCGCCAATATGTTGATCCGGATCTGGGCGGCTGACGGTCGGTTGCTCAGGGAACTGGAAGGTCACACAGGCAGCGTGCACGCGCTCTCTTTTTCCGCCGATGGCATGACCCTGGTCTCCAAGTCTACTGACGATACGGTTCGGCTGTGGCGAACTGACTCGTGGGACACGGTCGATGTGATGCGTTCTGCCAGCACAGGCTTTTGGCCGCCACCGGTGGCTTGCCACCCCAAAGCGCCACGGCTGGCTCTGGCCACCAACGACAACCTTGCGATCCATGTCGTGGACATCGATCCCGACCTCGCGCTGGCCCCTCCGCCCGTCCCGGCAGTCCACTACGTCACGGCCAAGCTGGCCCTGGTGGGTGATCATGCGGCAGGCAAGACCTGCCTCGGATGGCGGCTGCGCAGCGGCGAGTTCAAGGTGTGGCCTTCGACCCATGGACATCAGTTCTGGCTGTTGCCGGAGCTCGGCGTGCGGCGCAGCGATGGCACCGACTGCGAAGTCGTGCTGTGGGACCTGGCGGGTCAACCGGACTACCGGTTGATCCATGCGCTGTTTCTCGACGATGCGGACGTGGTGCTGCTGGTCTTTGATTCGAGCAACCGGATCGAGCCGCTGAAGGGCGTCGAGTACTGGCTCAAGGTGCTGGCGCGCGCCGGGCGCCAGCCGTGCCGCAAGCTGCTGGTGGCCGCCCAGATCGACCGCGGGGCCCCTGCCTTGTCGGCGGAGGAGATCATGGCGTTCTGCCGGCAGCACGGGATCGCGCGCTACGTCGCCACCAGCGCCGAGCGCGGCGACGGCATCGGCGATTTGCTTGCCGAGTTGAAAGAGGGGATTCCGTGGGACGACATGCCGGCCACGGTCACGACCGCAACCTTCAAACGGATCAAGGAATACGTGCTGGCACTCAAGGAAAGCGAGGGACCCCGGCGCGCCCTGATCAGCCTGGCGGAATTCCGCACGCGGCTGCAAGCTCTGGACTCTACCTGGAGCTTCGGCGACGATGAGATGTCCACGGCGATCGGGCACCTCGCCAAGCACGGCTTCGTCAGCCTCCTGCGTCGGTCCTCGGGCGAGCGGTCCGTTTTGCTCGCGCCGGAGCTGCTCAACAACCTGGCCGCCTCGCTGATCCTCAAAGCGCGGGCCAACCCCAAGGGCCTCGGCGCGCTCGAGGAGGAGCGGGCGCGCCGCGGCGGCTACCCGTTCGCCGAGCTGGCGGGACTGGCCGCGGACGAGCAAGAGACGCTCCTCGACTCCGCCATGGTGCTCTTCCTGGACCACAACCTATGCTTCCGCGAGAGCGTGGGCGAGAGCACCCTGCTGGTCTTTCCCGCGCTGATCAACCTCAAGAAACCGGTCCTCGATCAGACGCCGACAACCGAGGAGGTGAGCTACAAGGTGACCGGCGCGGTCGAAAACGTCTACGCCGCCCTGGTCGTCCTGCTTGGTTACACCAACACCTTCACCCGCACCAACCAGTGGCAGAACGAGGCGCGCTACGAGGTGGACACCGGTGAGGTATGCGGCTTTCGGCTGGCCGCGGAGCGCGAGGGCGAGATCGATCTCGTGCTCTACTACGGCGCCGGCGTGCCCGAGCACACCCGCTTGCTCTTCCAGGGCCTCTTCGAGCGCATCCTCGCCCGGCAGCAGGTCGGTGCCACGCGCTTCGCGCCGGTGGTCTGCCCGCGCTGTGGCTATCGCCCGGCGCGCGAGGAGGCGGTGCGCCAGATCCTATCCGGCAAGCCCGCCTTCTGCGGCGGGTGCGGCAAGAAGATGACTCTGCCTCTCGCCACGGAGGCGATCGTCCTCAGCCGGCCCGTCGAGCGCCGTCTCGATGACGAGCAGCGGCGGACGCGCCAGCAGACGGCATTCGAGAAGGCCATCACCTGGCTCAAGCGGCAGGTGGGCGAGCAGGCGCCCACCTGCTTCATCAGCTATGCGTTGGGCGTCAAGGAGCACGAGCGCTGGGTCGAGCGAGCGCTCGCGACCGATCTCAAGAAGTCCGGTATCGACGTGATCCTGGACCGCTGGCACAACGCCGAGATCTCGGCGAGCGTCGGGCGTTTCGTGAGCCGCATGGCGGAAAGCCGCTTCATCCTGGCCGTCGGTTCGCCTCTCTATCAAGAGAAGTACGAGAACCAGGTGGCGCCGGACGGCAGTGTCCTGGCGGCCGAGGTGGATCAGATCTACGTCCGCATGACCGGCACGGAGGAACAGAAGCGCTCGGTCCTGCCGCTGCTGCTCGCCGGCTCGCCCGCCGAGGCGCTGCCGCCGCTCCTCCGTGGCCGCGTCTATGCGGACTTCCGGCGCGGCGAGGCTTACTTCCCGGCCCTGTTCGACCTCATCCTCACCTTGCACGGCATCCCGTTTGAGAGCGAAGCCGTGATCGATCTCCGGCAGTCGCTGCTGGCCGACCTTCAGGCTGCTGGGTTGCGGGCAGGATAGCGACGCCGGAGACGCTCGCGGTCCGGCGTCGCCACGACCGCGCCCGCAGACCCCTCGGCTAGCTAGCGCCCGCCGCCGACCGTCACCGGCGTCGGCCGGTAGAGCTGCGGGTAGACGCGCTTCAGGGCTTCGATCTTCGGCAGGTCGTTGCGCACGATGTAGGGGTAGGTGGGGTTGTGGATCAGGAAGTCCTGGTGGTACCCCTCGGCCGGATAGAAACCTTTTTCTGGCTCGATCTTGGTGACGATCGGACCGTCGAAGACGTGCGCGCCGGTGAGCTGCGCGACGTACGCCTCGGCGATCCGCTTCTGGGTCGCGGACTCGAAGAAGATCTCGGACCGGTAGCTGGGCCCGGAGTCGGGCCCCTGGCGGTTGAGCTCGGTGGGGTCGTGGGCGACCGCAAAATAGAGCTGCAGCAGCTGACCGTAGGAGACCTGCTTGGGGTCGAAGGTGATCTGGACCGATTCGGCGTGGCCGGTGCGCTCGGTGCCGACCATCTCGTAGTGCGCGGTCTCCTTGGCGCCGCCGGAGTAGCCGGCGACCACCCGGGTCACGCCCTTGACGTGCTCGAACATGCCCTGGACGCCCCAGAAGCACCCTCCGGCGAGCACGGCGGTCTCGGTGCCGGCGGCCTCGGCGGCCGGCGTGTCCAAAGCCGGCGCGGGAATCACCTTGTTGATCGCGTCGGCCCCCGCGCACCTGCCGGCGAGCGCGGCGAGAGCCAGGGCGAGAGCGACGGTGTGGGCTCGGTTTCGCATGAGGTAGGTCCTTCCACGGCGGCAGCGGGTCGGCGCTCGAATGCGCCTCACGATTCTTTCATACGACCGCCAGGGCCGGCGTGGATTCAGCCCCTGCCACCCCCGCGGCGCGGCAGCCACCTGGGCACCGCGCGCCGGTACTCGTCGTAGCTCGGCCCGAACTTGCGCCGCAGGTCGGGCTCTTCGAGGAAGACCACCGCGAGGTGCACGAGCAGCAGCCACGCGGCCGAGAAAACGACGATGGCCGCGGACCGCTGGACCAGGCCGAAGCCGGCCAGGATCAGGAAGCCGCCGAGGTACATGGGGTTGCGCACGACCGTGTAGGGGCCCGCCGCCACCACCTGCCGCGGCGCGTCGAAGGGCGCCGGCGTGCCCCGTCCGCGAAGGACGAACACCCAGACGCAGCTCGCCGCCAGCGCCGCGCCGCCGGCGATCGCCAACCAGCCAAGCGGTACGGCCCAGGTCCCCAGCGGACCGCCCAGGCGGTCGTCGTAGGGCCGCAGGCCGAGGGCCACCCATCCCCAAAGCCAGAAGAAAAGGGCGGAGTAGACCAGCGCCCGGATCGCCGTCCACAGGCTCCTCATGGCGTCACCTCCAGGATCGCGCAGCCATCCACGGTAGCACGGCACTGACTGGTGCAGCCGTGTGCAGCAGGCCATCCCCCGTGGTGAGGCCCGGCCGCGCCGGGCGGTCCGCCGTCAGGCCCTTTCGAGGCCCTGGCGGAGGCTCAGGCGGGCGCCGAAGACCTTCCTGAAATCGGCGCGGTGCTCGCGGGCCGCCTCGAGCTCGAGCTCGACCTGGTAGGGCGACACCACCTCGATGCGCACGCGGTCGTCGCCGATCGCGCCGTAGATCTCGTCCACCCGCGAGGCGTGCGTGCGGTCCAGGGCGTCGGCGAGGCGCAGCAGGATGGCCAGCCGGCGGATGGTCTTCTGCTGCCAGGGCTTGAGCGCCGCGAAGGTGGGGTGCTTCGACTTGGGCAACGGGCCGCGGTGGTAGCGGGCGAGGTGGGCGATGATGTCGATCTCGGGCGGGTCGAAGCCGGCCAGGCCGGCGTTGGCGACCAGGTAATAGGCGTGCTTGTGGTGGTTGCGGTAGTGAACCGAGTAGCCGATGTCGTGCAGCAGCGCCGCGTATTCGAGCCATTCGCGCTCGCGCGCCCCGAAGCTGTGCAGCGAGGCGGTGACGTCGAACAGCCGGAGGGCGAGCCGGGCGGTCTGCTGGTTGTGGCGCAGCACGCTCTGCGCCTGCTCGGCGAGCTGCAGCACCTGGCGCCGGCGCAGGTCGCCGGGCTGCAGCGCCTCCGGGATCGGCTGCCCCAGCGCCTCGAGCACCAGCCCGTCGCGCAGCGCGCGGTCGGAGACCTGGAAGCGGTCCACGCCGGCGTGAGCGATCAGCTCCTGCAACAGGATGGCGCCGGCCATCAGGCTGTCGGAGCGCGGGCCGCCGACCGGCGGCAGCTCGGCGAGCTTGCGCCGCTCGAGCCGACGCAGGCGCGCGACCAGCTGGGCGAGCTCCTTGGCGCGAACCTCGCGCAGGCCGCTGGCCGCCGCCTCGCCGCGGCCGCCGAACAGGTCCACCAGGTCGGCGCAGCACAGGGCGGTGCCGGAGGTGGCGATCACCCGCGCGAGCGGCGGCGCTTCCGGATCGTGGGCTTCGCGCGGCACCTCCTCGGCGAGGCGGGCACGGATCGATTCGCGCAGGCGGTCGATCGACCTCGGGCGCGGCGGGTCACCCTCTAGATCGACCGCGCAGCGCAGCGATCCCAGCGGCAGGCTGGCGACGCCGGCGAGCTCGCCGCCCCGGACCTCGATCCATTCGGTGCTGCCGCCGCCGACGTCGATGACCGCGGCGCCGCCGGGCCCCAGGTCCACCACCTCGCGCACGGCGCGGTAGATCAGCCGCCCCTCCTCGGCGCCGGTCAGCAGCTGCACGTCGAGGCCGGTGTGCGCCTTGACGCGGGCCAGGAAGTCCATGCCGTTGGCGGCCTCGCGCACCGCGCTGGTGGCCACCGCCACCACGCGGTCGGCGCCCTTGAGCCGCGCCATGGTGGTCATGCGCAGCAGAGCCTCGAGGCCGTTGGCGATCGCCGTTTCGGAGAGCCGCCCCTCGCCGAGCCCGGTCTTGCCCAGGCGCACCATCTCGCGCTCGCGGCCAAGCACGCGGTAGGCGCCGTTGGGCTGCGGCACGACGACGATCATGTGGATCGAGTTCGAGCCGATGTCGATCGCGGCCATCCGCCCGAAGGGCTCGTCGCGGCGCTCCACGGACTCGGGCCACTGCGGCAAGCGCAGCTGCCGCGGGTCGTCAGGGTCGTGGGGGTCGTGGGGAACGTCGCCGGCGCCCAGCGGGCGGGCCGGAGCGAGCAGCGGCTGGATCACGACAGCGGGTCGTGCCACGCGGCGATTGTAGTCTGCATCTCGTCCACCAGCGCGGCGAGCGGCGCCCGGGCCGCATGGACCGCCGGCGCCGGCACCGGCGCGGGGGTCGCCAGATGCGGGGCCAGGGTCGTCACCAGGGGCGGCGCGGCTGGCGGGGCCGTCGTCGCCGCCGCGGCCGCCGCGCCCGCCGCCGCGCCGCCGCGGACGGGTGCGCCCTGGAAGAGCCGCTCGAGCAGCAGCTCCCAGCTG
>DATKFK010001205.1:0-10006 GCA_035544375.1 Thermoanaerobaculia bacterium | reverse complement strand
GCCACGTAGGAGGAAGGCCATGGGCGAGGTTGGAATCAAGGCTCTGAAGGATCATCTCAGCGAGTATTTGCGGCGGGTGCAGGAAGGTGAGCGCATCGTGGTCACGGACCGCGGGGCGCCGGTTGCGGTGCTTTCTCCGGTCGAGGAGGGAGCTGAAGTGCGATGGGCCTGGGAGCTGGTTCGCAGCGGCGGGGCGAGCTGGAGCGGCGGCAAGCCCAAGGGATCGGCGGACCCGCCCAAGGTGCGCGGCAAGCTGGCTTCCGACATGGTGATCGAGGACCGTCGTTGATCGTCTACCTCGACACCAGCAGCCTGATCAAGCTCTACGTCGCGGAGGAGGAGAGCGCCGCGGTGAGGACGCTGGTGGCGGGCGCCTCGGTGGTGGCGACTTGCGTGCTGGCCTACCCGGAGGCACGGAGCGCCCTGGCGCGGTTGCGGCGAGAGGGCGTGCTGACGCCTGCCGAGCAGGCGCGGGCCAAAGCCAACCTCGATCAGGACTGGGGCGGTTTTCTGGCGTTGCCGGTGGACGCGATCTGGCGGCAGGCCGGGGAGCTCGCGGATCGTCACGGCCTGCGCGGCGCCGACAGCATCCATCTGGCGGCTTACCTGTCGCTCGTCGGGCGCGAGGAAAGCTTGACGGTTCGTTTCTCGTCGTTCGACGAGCGGCTGAACCTGGCGGCGCGGCGGGAGGCGGCGGAGGGGTGAGTGGTCATCCGCGAGCACAGGCCGGAGGACTTCGAGCGGCTCTTCCAGATCGACCAGGCGGTGTTCGTGCCGGCGCTGGCTTACTCGCGCTCGGAGCTGCGCTATTACCTGCTGGCGCGGCGCTCCAGGACGCTCGTGGCGGAAGTCGACGGCGAGGTGGTGGGGTTCGTGAACGCCCGCTGCGCGCAGCGCGGCTGGGGGATGGTGACGACGCTGGACGTGGCGCCGGGCTGGCAGCGCCAGGGGATCGGCGGCACGCTGATGGCGGCGATCGAGGAGTGGCTCGCCGCGCAGGGGGTGCGGGTGGTGGCGCTCGAAACGCCTGCCGACGAGAGCGGCGCGCGGCAGTTCTACGAGAAGCGCGGCTACCAGCTGGGAGGACGGGTGCGGGGGTACTACCACGGGCGGCTCGACGCCTTCTCGATGGTCAAGCGGCTGGGGGTGGACGGGCGGGAGTGAAAGCCGGAGCGCACCAGCGGCTCGCGGGACACGAGCTTCGGAGCCGCGGTTCGGCCGTGACCCGAGGAGACGCCCTATGGGAGGCGGTGGCGACGTTCGTCCAGGGTCTCGTCCGGATCGAATGTCCCAAAGGGATCGACGGGGAGATGGATCAGCGCGTCGATCACTTCCTGGCTGGTCTGGTAGCGGTCTTCCGGGCGCTTGGCGAGGAGCTTCGCCACCACCTCGCTCCAGCCTGCCGGCAGGTCGGGGCGCACGGAGCGGAGGTCGGGAGGCGGCTGCTGCAAATGCTGGATGGCGATGGCCGTCGAGTTGGCGCCGTCGAAGGGCTCGTGGCCGACGAGGAGCGCAAAGGCGAGGACGCCCAGCGAATAGAGGTCGGAGCGGCTGTCGAGGGTGACGCCCTGGATCTGCTCCGGCGACATGTACAGCGGGGAGCCGAGAGCGAAGCCGACCTGGGTGAGACGCTTGTCGAAGCCGGTCATGCGGGCGATCCCGAAGTCGAGGATCTTGAGGCGCGTGGCGGTGAGGATCACGTTCTCGGGCTTGAGGTCGCGGTGCACCACGCCGAGCGCGTGCGCCTCCTGCAGGCCCGAGGCGATCTCGATCAGGATGGTCTTGACGCGGGCGATCGGCGGCAGCCGGGCAGGGTCGATGAGGTCCACGAGGACCTGCCCCTCGAGCAGCTCCATGATGATGAAGATCGCCCCTTCGTGGCGGCCGAGGTCGAAGACGCGCACCACGTTGGGATGGGTGATCTTGCGGCAGATCTGCACCTCGCGCAGCAGGCGCTCGGCGTCCACCGAGCCGTCGTCGGGCGCGCTGCTCAGGACCTTGATCGCCACCATCTCGCCGAGCTCGTGGTCGCGGGCCTTGTAGACCCGGCCCATGCCGCCCTGCCCGATCTCGGCCAGGATCTGGAAGCGGCCGGCGAGCACCTGGCCGGCGGCCAAGGTGCCGATGGGGCGGGCGCCGCTGGCGGGCGACAGCCGCGAGGCCGGCGACGCCGCGGCGCCGGCGGCCGGTGGCGGTGTGGCGGCGCCGCGGGGGTTCCCGGGAGCCTCCCCGCTCGCGCGGTTCCCCCGCGTGTCCGGAGGCCGCGGCGTGGCGTGGGCGCCGGTAGGGAAAGCGGTGGTGGCGTGCGTCGCCAGCTCGTCGGTCTTGGGGCGGCCGGAGGCGCCGCCAGCGCTGCCTCCGCTGCCTCCGCTGCCTCCGGACACTGCCGGCGCCGTCGCGGACGGCGGCCCGAGCGGCGACAGCACCGCGCTCCCGGCAGTGAACGCCGTCGGGACCGCCGGCGACGGTGGCGGCGATGCGAACGGGGAAGACAGGGGGTAGCCGGTCGGCGCCGTCGGGACCGCCGGTAGGACCGCGGCGCCGGGCCGCAGCCGCTCGCGAACGGCGACCAGCCGCGCCAGGGCGTCGAGGTGCTCGATCGACGGGTCGGCAAGCTCGCGGAAGCAGTTTTCGGCCTGCTCGAGGTTGCCGAGCTGCTCGTGGGCGCGGCCCATCCAGTACAGGCGCTCGCGCGCCGGCAGGGCGCGGTCGGCGGTCGCGCCGAGCGTGCTGGGCCGCACCGGCGCCAGCTGGCGCAGGCGGCGCAGGGCATCCTCGGCCTGCCCGGCCTCGAGCAGCAGCGGCACGAGCTGCAGCGTCGCCGGCTCGCGCTCGGGGCTGTTGTCGGCGACCTGCATCAGGACCTTGGCGGCCTCGGCCCGGTCGCCGGCGGCCACCAGCTCGGCGGCGGCGGCGACGCGCTGGCGGCCCTTGAGGTACTGCGCGGCGGCGGCGGCGTGGTCGCCGGCCCGGGAGTAGGCGGCCGCGGCCAGCTGGGACTTGCCGAGCGTGGCGTAGCAGCGGGCCGCGTCGCGCGGCCGGCGCGCGCGCTGGTACGCCTCGGCGGCGCGCTCGTGCTCCTGGGCGGTCTCCCAGCGGGAACCGGCCTTGGCCCAGTCGCCGCCGCTCTCGTACGCCTCGGCCGCCTCGCGCGTCATGCCCAGCGCCGCGAAGAGGTTGCCGGCTTCGACGGCGTGGCCGCTGCGCAGATAGATCTGCGCCGCCAGCTGGCGGTCGATGTCCGGCGCGCGGTGCAGCATGCGCACGGCGGTCTCGGCGTCGCCCATCTGCAGGGCCGTCTCGATGGCCTCGCGGTACTTGCCGCCCTCCTCGAGCTGCCGCACGGTCTGCGCGGTCGGCGGCACCTCGCGCAGCAGCGCCGCCGCCTCGGAGTCCTTGCCGAGCTTGCGCAGCACCTCGGCGCGGCGCAGCCCGACGCGCGCCAGCTGCTGCTGGACGGCTGCCTCGAGGCGTTCGGGGCGGCCATGGTCGTCCCGCCGCAGGCGCTTGGCCTCGAGCTCGAGCACGCGCAAGGCATCGTCGAGCAGCTCGGCGTTCTCGTACTCGACGGCGGCCTCGTAGAACGCGCGGCCGCGCTCGAAGAGGCGGGCGGCGCGGGCGGACTGGCCGAGCGCGAGCGCCGTCGCCGCCGCCCGCCGGTGGGCGCGCGCCAGCTCGTAGAGACCGATCGCCTCGTCGTAGTGGCCGTGGGCCTCGAGCAGCTCCGCCGCTGGCAGGGGCTTGAGAGCTTCCAGCTGGGAGAGGTCTGGCGGTTGCCGCGAGCCGGGAGGGGGCGACGCGGGCCGGACGGCGCCGAGAGGCGTGCCGCCCTGGGACCCGCCGCCTGGAGGGCCGCCTGCCGGAGACCCGCCGGCGGAGCCGCCGAACGCCGCCTTGAGCGAGCATTCGACAGCCAGCCGCTCGTCGCCGGCCTCGATCGCCAGCCTCGCCGCCTGGCGGAAGTCGCCCGCCCGGGCGAACATCTCGGCGGCTTTCCGGGTGTTGCCGTCGCGCGAGTACAGCTCGGCCCGCTGCCGGGGATCGCGAGTGAGCCTGGACGTGAAACTGGACTTCGAAACCATTGCAGCCTGCGATCTCCGGAGCGCCTCCGCTATGCCGTCCTCTTACCGGTTGCAGTATAGACCAGGGCGCTCAGGGCAGCCGCGACGCGCGGGTGCGCGGAGACAACCCCCCTGGCTATTACGCGGCACCAGGGCGCCCGGATGAATCGCGGGCGCGGGCGCCGGCGGGCGGCCTGCCATTACTGGTGTTGGCGGTGGGCCGGGACGCGGGGATGTCGCCGGCTGGGAGAGAGGCCGCGATCAGGGGCCTACCGGCAGCGCCGCCACCGCCGCGTTCATCTCGGCAGCCGACGGGTAGCGGTCGGCTGGGCGCTTGGCGAGCAGCCTGGCGACCAGCTCGGGCCAGCCCGCGGGCAGATCGGGGCGCAGGCGCCGCAGGTCCGGGGGCTGCTGCTGCAGGTGCTGGACGGCGAGAGCGGCGGCGGTCGCGCCGCTGAACGGCTCGCGGCCGGCCAGCATGGTGAAGGCGAGAACGCCGGTGGCGTAAAGATCGGAGCGGCCGTCCAGGGGCAATCCCTGCAGCTGTTCGGGTGACATGTAGGCGGGCGAACCGACGGCGAAGCCGGTGGCGGTCAGGCGGTTGTCGCTGTCCAGCTGGCGGGCGATGCCGAAATCGAGGATCTTGAGACGCAGCGGCGTCAGGAAGACGTTGCTCGGCTTGAGGTCGCGGTGCACGATGCCCAGGGAGTGGGCCTCCTCGAGGCCGGCGGCGACCTCGCACAGGAAGTGCTGGACGAGCTGCGGTGGCAGCGGTCCCTGGCGGGCGATGCGATGGTCCAGGCGTTCGCCTTCGAGCAGCTCCATGGTCAGGAAGATGCCGCCGGGAAAGCGGCCGAGGTCGAAGAGCCGCACCACGTTGGGGTGGGTGATCCTGCGGCAGATCTGGACTTCGCGCAGCAGGCGCTCGGCGTCTTGCGCGTTGTCGTCCGGCTGGCCGAGCAGGGTCTTGATCGCCACCGGCTCGCCGACCTCGCGGTCGAAGGCTTGATAGACCCGGCCCATGCCCCCGCGACCCAGCTCGGCGAGGATCTCGTAGCGGTCGGCGAGCAGCTGTCCGACCGCGAGCTGGACCGGCGGTCCGGCTGCCGCCGGGAGCGCGCGCGGCGGCCCTTCGACGCGGGTGGGGCCGAGCGGCCCGGCGGCGGCGAGGGCCGGGGACGGCGCCGGGGACGAGGCGCCTGGGTGGCCGGACGTCCCCGCCCCGGAGACCGCCGCGACCGCTGCGGCCGCCGCCGCCGAAGCCGCCGAGGCGGCCATGGCGGCGACCGCCGAGGCGGCGGCGACGGTCGCCTGTCCCTCGCGCACCCGCAGCAGGTGCTGCAGCCGCGACGCCGCCTCGACGTGGCGGGGATCGGCGGCCAGCAGCTGGCGGTAGCAGGATTCGGCCTGGGTGGCGTCGCCGAGCTCTTCGAGCACCCTGCCCTCGAGCAGCAGCCGCTGGCGGAAGGCGGCGCCGGCGGCGGGTGAGGGGTCGCCGGCGGCCGGAGGCGGCAGGGCGCGCAGCCGGCGCAGCGCGTCGTCGCGCAGCCCCTGCTCGACCAGCAGCGGCACCAGCAGCAGCGTCGCGGCCTCGTGGTCGGGGCTGCCCGCCTGGACGTCGAGCAGCAGCTTGGCCGCCGCCGCCTTGTCGCCCCCCGCCGCCAGCTCGCCCGCCGCGGCCACCGGCTGCCCGGCCTTCAGATACTGGGCCGCGGCCGCCGGGCGGTCGCCGGCCTTGGCGTAGGAGGCGGCGGCCAGATGCGGCTTGCCGGCGGCCGCGAAGCAGCGGCCGGCGTCGCGCGTGCGGCCGCCACGCAGGTAGGCGTGGGCGGCGCGGTCGGCGTCCTGGGCGGCCTCCCAGCGCGATCCGGCGCGTCCCCAGTCGCCGCCGGCCTCGTAAGCCTCGGCCGACTCGCGCGACAGCCCCAGGCCGGCGAAGATGTGAGCGGCGGCGAGCGGCTGCTCGCTGCGCAGGTAGACCTCGGCCGCCAGGCGGCGGTCGATGCCGGGCTGGGCGCCGAGGAGCCGCACCGCCTGGTCGAGCTCGCCCGCCGCCAGGTAGGCGTTGACCGCCTGCTCGTGCTGGCCGGCCTGCTCGAGCAGGCGGCCGGTCTGCGCCGTCGGCGCCGCCTCGCGCAGCAGCGAGGCGCTCTCGGCCTTCTTGCCCAGCCGGCGCAGCAGCTCGGCGCGGCGGAGGTCGATGCGCTGCAGCTCGGTGTCCTGGTGGGTCTGGTGGGTCTGGTGGGTCTGCGCATCTCCGCGCCGGGTGCGGCCGGTCTCGCGCAGGCGTTCGGATTCGAGCTTGAGGACGCGCAGCTCGTCCTCGGCCAGGCCGGCGCGGCTGTAGTAGAGCGCCGCCTCGGACAGGTGGCGCCCGCGCTCGTAGAGGCGGGCGGCGCGGGCCGGCTGCTGCAGCTTGAGCGCCGCCTCCGCGGCCTGGCGCCAGGCGCGGGCCAGCTCGAAAAGCTCCACGGCCTCGCGGTGGTGCCCCTTGAACACCAGCAGCTCGGCGGCCTGCTGGGCGCCGGCCGCGGCGTAACCGTCAGGGACCTCGCCGAGCGTGGCGCGCAGGGCCGCTTCGACGGCCAGCCGCTCGTCGCCGATCTCGGCAGCCAGGCGGGCGGCGATTTCGAAGTCGCCTGCCCGCAGGTAGAGCTGCGCCGCCTTGTCCTTGCGGCCCGCGGCGAGCTCCTGCTCGGCCAGCGCGTGGTGATCGCGGGTGAGCAGCGCCAGGAGCTTCGCCTTTGCCATGTCCACGACCTCCCGGGGCGCTCGCGAGCCGTGTCGGCTCTCGAGCCTCGCCCGCCCGCGCCCGGAGCCGGAGCCGGGCGGAACGCCGTAGCGATATCGATTTCAAGATGAGTATAGCGCCGCGTCCGTGGTCTCGCCTGACCGGTGCCTTACATGAACATTTCAAACGCCCTGAAGACCCCGTTCCAGCCCTGTTCTGGAGATCCGATCCGCGCGTTCGCCGGGTGCCCTTGGGGTGTCCCGCCCTTGATACAGACTGCCGGTAATCCGGTGACCACCGGCCGCCGGAGAGTGGTAGAATCTACATGCGGGTTGCAACCCGCCGCCGGCGAAAGGACGTACAATGCGGATGCGGACGGTATTGGCTTCGACTGCCCTTCTCCTCGGGACCTCGATCGGGGTCCTGCCGCTGGCGGCCGACGACGTCTATCTCAAGAACGGACGCTCCTTCGAGAACGTGGTGGCCGAGGTCGGCGACACGCAGGTGCGCGTGCACATGCCGGGCGGCATGATCAGCTTGCCGCGCAGTGCCGTCGAGCGGGTCGCCAAGTCGGACTCGAGCTTCGCCGAGTACTCGCGGCGCAAGCAGGAGCTGGAAAGCCGCGACCGTGCCGCCGGCCCTGGCGCCGGCATTGCGGCCGCCGGCGGACACCGGGCCGCCGAGTGGCTCGAGCTGGCGCGCTGGGCGCGCGCCAACGAGCTGCCCCAGGGCGCGCGCGAGGCGGCGCTGCGGGCAGCCGAGATCAACCCGCGCGAACCGGGCCTGTCCGGCTTGCTGCGCGGCTTCGGCTATGTCTACGAAGAGTCGCTGGACCGCTGGATCAGCTACGACGATTCGATGCGCCTGCACGGCTTCGTGCAGGAGGGCGGGAGCTGGGTGAGCCGCGAAGAGCACGCCGAGAAGGTGCAGGCGGCGGCGCAGGCGCGGGCCCAGGCGGCGCTCGCGGCGCGGGAGGAAGCGGCGGCGGCGCGCGACCTCGTGGCTGCCGAGATGATGCAGGCCCAGATCGCGGCGGCGCAGCAGGGCGCCTATGCCAACGGCTACGGCGGCGGCCAGTTCCTCGGCGGCTTCTATGGCGGCCTGGGGAGCGCCTACTGGCCCTTCGGGGTGCCGGGCTTCGGCACCCGCCGCGGCTTCGGCGAGCATGGCGAGAGGCACGGCGAGCACGGTGCTTTCCATGCCCCTCGCGCCGGCAACCTGCCTTTCGGCTCGACGGTGTTCGGGGTGCCGGGCTCCCCGCGCGTTCCGCGATCCTCCGTTTTCGGGCAGTAGCTCGAACCTCATCGATGCGCAGGGGTGGTCGCCGGCGGGCGGTTGGGACCTGGCGATGAGCACCGCCGCGCCCGCCATCGAGGTCAGGGACCTCCGCAAGACCTACGCCGGCGGGGTGGTGGCGCTCGACGGCGTGTCGTTCGGCGTCGCGGCCGGCGAGGTGTTTGCGCTGCTCGGCCCCAACGGGGCGGGCAAGTCCTCGACCGTCCGCATCCTCGCGACCCTGTCGGCATCCACGGGCGGCGCCGCGTTCGTGGACGGCATCGACGTCGCATCGCGGCCGCGGGAGGTGCGGCAGCGGATCGGCTACGTGGCGCAGGCGTCGGGCGTCGATCCGACCGCCACCGGATGTGAGAACCTGACGCTGCAGGGACAGCTCTACCGGCTGCCGGCGGCGGCCCTGCGCGCCCGCGTCGCGGAGCTGCTGGAGCTGTTTGGCCTCGCGGCCGCGGCGGACCGGGCGGCGGTCACCTACTCCGGAGGCATGAAGCGGCGGCTGGACGTGGCCATGGGCCTGGTGCACCGGCCTGCCGTGCTGTTCCTCGACGAGCCGACCACCGGCCTCGACCCGGAGAGCCGGTCGGTGATGTGGGAGGAGGTGCGCGGCCTGGCGCGCCAGGGGTTGACGCTGCTGCTGACGACCCATTACCTGGAGGAGGCGGACCAGCTGGCGCAGCGGCTGGTCATCCTCGACCGCGGGCGCGTCGTGGCGGCAGGGACCCCCGAGGCGCTGAAGGCCGGGCTGCGCGGCGATCGCGTCTCGGTCGAGCTGGCGGACCGCGGCCAGGTGGCAGGAGCGCGCGAGGTGCTGGGCGCTCTCCCCGAGGTGGCGTCGGTGCTGGTTGATGGCACCACCCTGTACGCGCAGGTGGCGCACAGCGCCAGCGCATTGCCGTCGCTGCTCGCGGCGCTCGACCGCGCCGGGCTGGCGGTGGCGCAGGCGGCGCTCAGCCGGCCGTCGCTCGACGACGTCTATCTGCACGCCACCGGCCATGCCTGGCGCGGGGACGGCGCCGGCGAGTCCCGGCCGGCGGCGGGCGCTGGCAGCCGGGCCTGAAGGTCTACCTGCCGCTGCTCGTGCTCACTCGCTGTCCTCGTTGACGGCCTGGATCGCCGCTACAAACTCGGCGCAGGCTGCCTCTTCGCGGGCGACTATCGCCCGCATCTGAGCGGCCGCGCTTTCAACCACGTCCGGCGCGGAAGCGGCGCCAGGTCGGCGCGCGATGCCGACCGCATCGGTCTGGCCTCGCGCTCCTGTTCGACGAGCCGGTCGAGTGCGCCTAATAGGTCCGGCATCGTTCTGATGTCGAGAACCTCCGTCAGACCGTTTGGCGCCTTCCGTGGAGCTCCGGCATTTGCGCGCCTGTAGGCATAGAGCACTTGCTTTGGGCCGAAACATAACGCATGCTAGCTGTATCGAATCTAGTGAAGAGCGAGGACGAGGGGATGTCCAGCGGACGGAAGGAGAGCCGAACGCCAGACCCGACGGGACCGACTCATGCGTGACCTCGCCTTGCGAGGTTTCCACCGCGACGGCGGCGGACTTGACGAGGCGCCGCATCAAGCCCGCCAGCGACCGGTACGACCGGCGACGGTTCTCGGCGGTGCGCTGCTGGTGGCGTTGGGAGTGCCCGCGGGCCTCCCGGCCCAGACTGTCACCCTGCAGGCCAGCGCCGATACCACGATCAAGCTGGGCAGCCCCAACCAGAGCTTCGGCGCTCAGAAGACCCTGGTCCTGAAGGAAGGTGGCAGCCGCGTACTGGTGAATTTCGACCCGGCCGCGATCGCGGCGGCCGTGGGCAGCGGCAGCCTGGCGTCGGCCCAGCTGCAGCTGTACATCGGCACCAACGCGGCCAACTGGGGACCGACCGGCCGCACGGTCGATGCCTACCGCGTCGATGCGGCGTGGGTGGAGCGCGCC
>DATKFK010001204.1:0-4663 GCA_035544375.1 Thermoanaerobaculia bacterium | reverse complement strand
CGTCATCTCTCTTCCCCGGTCGCTCTCCACCCTGACCTACCAGGTGTCGCGGCGGGCCTTGGGCCTCGCCGAGCCGGTCTGGACCACCGATGGCGAGGTCTTGAACAGCGAGAGGTTCGTGCTCTGCGACCCGGGCGCCGCTGCCAGCCGCAGGTTCACTCGTCCGGCGGAGCTCTCCGAGGCGCTGGCGGTGATTCGAGCGGAAGCTAGTGTCCCTTCAGGAGGAGAGGATCGTCACCCACTCCTCGATTCGCGGCTCCCAGCGGAGCTGGCGGGTGAAGGCCAGCCCTGACTGGCGATGGGCCTGCCGGCGGTCCGGATCCAGGTACAGACCTTCGAGCTTGGCGACCAGGTCCTCGACGTCGGGCAGCGCCTGTTCCAGGTTGTACCGGCCGGCCGTCGTGAACTCCTTGACCGCGATCAGCTCACCGCGCCCGGTGACCAGCTCGACGCAGGCGCTGTAATCCGTGGCAACGACCGGAATGCCGGCTGCCATCGCCTCCACGATGGGAAGCCCGAAACCTTCGCCGGCGGTCGGCAGCACCATGAGGTCGAAGAGGTTGTAGATCTCGTTGAGCTGCGTATCGTCGACGCCGTTCCATATCGACGCCAAGCGTGAAATGCACGTCCGGTGATCGACCCCGTAACGCCGCAGCAGGTCCAGGAGATCCCACCCGATATCATTGGGATCGCTGTGGAGATAGAGAAAGGCATCCTCCTTCCCCTCGCAGAAGCGCGCGAACGCCTTGATCAGGACAGGAAGATTCTTGCGCGGCTGATTGCGCGCGACGCAGCCGACTACGAACTTGCCGGCGAGGCCGTGGCGAGCGCGGATCTCGTCGCGGTCAAGAGGCTTGAAGACGCCGGTATCGACCCCGTGATAGATCAGTTCGATGGGAATGTCCGGACAAGCCGCCGCCGCCAGCTGGCGGGCGAATTCGGAATAGGTCACGGCGATGTCCGCACTGCGCAGGATCGGCTTCCACGCCGGCGGAAAGGGCCCGCTGTCGATGGGGAAATAGAGCACGCAACGGTAGGTCTCGCGTCCCGGCAGCTCCTCGATCCAATCGATCATCCAGAGGTCGCAGAAGCAAACCAGGACGTCAGGCCTGAACGAGCGGATCGCCCGCGGCACGGCGTCGCGGCCAAACACCTGACCCTGCGAAGGGCAGATGTCGTATGGGATGAGCCGGCGGTCGTAAGGCCAGCCATCATAACCCCAGCCGATGCAGGCTACCTCATAGCCGGGGCGCTGCTGCAACCGTCCGAGGATCTCCCGGGTGACCCTGCCGAAACCGGTGCAGGCCAAGGGAGAGTCGCTCATCCAGAGTAACCGCATGACCTCGGTCCGGGATCGAGCCGGTATCGCGGCGTGCCCCCGGGCACGACCTCCTCATCCCTTTTCGACCGCGTTGGGATGAGAGAGATGACCGGCTGCGCGGCGACTTGCCTTGGCCTGGGCGCTCGGTGCACTCCGCGCGAAGGTGTCCTGCCCGACCAGCGTCGACTGCCAGTCGTTGTTGGGGGTCACCGAGCTGGCAAGCAGCCAGAGCGTATAGATCTGCTCCTGGCCGTTCGGCAGCACCTGATACTGGCCGGCCCAGGAGGTGTTGCTGTGAGCGTTGAGATAGGCATTGTTCCATGCCACGGCCCATCCTGCCGCCTGCCCCCCCGAGCCCGGCAGCGGTTGGGCGTCATAGGTGCCCTGAAGGTAGTACTGGCTCTTGGCGTTACCCACCGACGAGTAGTAGGTGCCGAAGAGGGTCCCTGTACTGCCGCTGTTCAGCTGCATCATCGAACCGAGCTCGTTGTACCAACGCCCCCAGAGCGCCATGTCCTCTCCTTTCTGAGACAATGAGAAAATAGTGTAGGGGCCGCAGGGCGCGTTGTCAAGCATGTGCTGGTAGAAAGCATAGTCTTATATTCAAGCATCTATAATGAGGCTGGGCAGACGCGCAGTCCGGGTCCACCGGGCATCCTTGCCCCGGCGCCGTGTGGCAGGACCCCTGGATGTGTGCGACCATCCTCGAAACTCGAATCGTCGGGAGGGGACATGACACTGAACGGGAAGGTGCAAGGGGCCACCGCGGGCGTGTGCGGCTTCGATGCCGACACGGTGCTCACCGCCGGCCTCGCACAGCAGTTCTTCGCGCTGGGCTACCGGTTCTGCGTGCGCTACGTCTCGCGGAGCACCGACTCGCCGACCGACCTCAGCAGCCAGGAGGCAGGCGACATCCTCGGATCCGGCCTGGCACTGATGGCGGTGCAGCACGTCCGGTCCCCAGGCTGGTCTCCCACCGGCGAGCTCGGACAGCAGGATGGCGCGGCGGCCGCCGCCAATGCCGGCGCGGTCGGCTTCCCGCCTGCCGTCAACGTCTGGTGCGACCTCGAAGGCGTGGTTGCCGGCACCGCGGCACAGGCGGTGATCGACTATTGCCAGGCATGGTTCGACGCCGTCGCCGCCGGCGGCTTCCTCCCCGGCCTGTACGTCGGCGCCTCGGCGATCCTCACCGGGCAGCAGCTCCTCGACCTGCCTTTCCAGCACTACTGGCAGTCGCAGAGCCAGGTCCCCGACATCCCGGACCGCGGCTATCAACTCATCCAGCTGTTTCCATCCCTCACCGTCAACGGCATCGGCATCGACCTGGACGTCGTGCAGACGGATGGAGAGGGCGGCCAGGCGCAATGGCTGGTGCAGGGACCATAGTGCCGCTATCGCCAAGGCCCCCCCGAATCCCCGGCAGATCGACGACGAAGGGCGCCTGAGTCTAAGCTCGGTGCGCGCTGGGGTCATTGCCGGCGGTCGGGGAGCTCCTTGCCCGCTGCCGGCTGGCATCCCTCCTGCACGGGGCCTTTTGGCAGGCGCAGGCCCCTCCAGGTTTTGATTGAAACCTGAGTGCTTTCTTTCGTGAGCCCCGTGAGCAACGCCAAGACTCTGCCCCCGTCGTTCGCCGGCGTCCAGGAGCCCATCCGGGAGGAGCTCTGGGGAGTCGAGCGTCTCGAGCAGCACGCCGCCGGGCTCGCCGCCAGCCAGCGCGTGCGCCCGGGCCGCATCGGGGACCGCCGGCTGACGCCGCGGGTGTGGCGGAACGGCCGTGTCCTGCTCGAGTCCTACCGCCTGATCGCGGCGTCGATCCGCGAGGAGCGGGCGATGACGCCGGGGGCGGAATGGCTGGTCGACAACTTCCATCTCGTCGAGGAGCAGCTGCGCGAGATCCGCGAGGACCTGCCGGCCAGCTTCTACCGGCAGCTGCCGAAGCTGGCAGAAGGCCCCTGGCGGGGCTACCCGCGGGTCTGGGCCCTGGCGTACGACTTCGTGGCCCACACCGACAGCCGCTTCGACGAGGAGGCGCTGCGGCGCTTCGTGCGGGCCTATCAGCGCGAGCAGGCGTTGACCATCGGCGAGCTGTGGGCGGTGGCGATCTCCCTGCGCGTCGTGCTGGTCGAGAACCTTAGGCGGCTGGCCGAGCGGATGGTGCGGGCGCGGGCCGCCCGCGAGCAGGCCGAGGCGCTGGCCGACCGCCTGCTGGGCGGCGGCCGCGAGGACCCGACCGCCCCGCTGCGGCGCTACGAGGAAGGCCGGCTCGACGTCGCCTTCGCCGTGGTGCTCCTCGGCCGCCTGCGCGACCAGGACCCCGAGGTCACCCCCGCCCTCGCCTGGCTGGACAGGCGGCTGGCGGACCAGGGCACGACCGCCGACGAGGTCGTGGCGCTCGAGCACCAGCGCCAGGCGGCGATGAACGCCACGGTGCGCAACGTCATCACCAGCATGCGCCTGATCTCGGCCTTCGATTGGGCGACGTTTTTCGAGAGCGTGAGCCTGGTGGACGCGGCGCTGGCCGACCATCCCGGCTACGCGGCGGCGGAGTTCGGCACCCGCGACCGCTACCGGCACGCGGTGGAGGAGCTGGCGCGCGGCTCGCGCCACTCCGAGATCGAGATCGCGCAGCTCGCGGTGCGGCGGGCCGCCGGCGAGGCCGAACGCCGGGCGGACCCCGGCTATTACCTGATCGCCGGCGGCCGCGGCGGCTTCGAGCGCGACCTCGGCTACCGGGTGCCGCTGCGGCTGTTGCTGCGGCGCGCCTTCTTCGCCTGGGCGACTCCGGGCTACCTGGGAACGATCGCGGCAGGCACGGCCGTGCTCCTGGCACTGCCGCTCTGGCGCGAAGCGGCGCGCGGCGCGCCGGCGCTGCCTCTCGCCTGCCTCGCCCTCCTTGCCCTGGTCCCGGCCTCCGACCTGGCGATCCAGCTGCTCAACGCCTGGCTGGTGGAGCGGTACGGGCCGCGGGTGCTGCCGCGGCTCGAGCTGCGCGGCGGCGTGCCGCAGGAGCTGCGCACGCTGGTCGTCGTGCCGACGCTGCTGACCGGCCAGGCGGAGATCGAGGAGCAGGTCGGCAGGCTCGAGGTCCACTACCTGGCCAACACCGAGGATGAGCTGCGCTTCGCGCTGCTCTCCGACTGGACCGACGCGCCCGCCGAAACGATGCCGGGCGACGAGGAGCTGCTGGCGGCGGCGCGCGTGGGCATTGAGCGCCTGAACGAGCGCCACGGCCCCGCTCCCGGCGGCGGGCCGCGCTTCCTGCTGCTGCACCGCCGCCGCCTGTGGAACCCTGGCGAGGGCTGCTGGATGGGCTGGGAGCGCAAGCGCGGCAAGCTGGCCGAG
>DATKFK010001203.1:0-2782 GCA_035544375.1 Thermoanaerobaculia bacterium | reverse complement strand
GCTCGAGGGGCGCAAGTCCAACCGCGACGCGGTGGGGACGAAGGTGTGGGTGACGGCGGGGGGCCGGAAGATGCTGCGGTTTGTCGACGGCGGCAACGGTTTTGCCGGACAGAGCACCAAGCGGATCCACGCCGGGCTCGGCGCCGCGGCGGCGGCGACGCTGGTGGAGGTGGAGTGGCCCTCGGGATTGCGCCAAAGCTTCGCCGGCGTTGCCGCGGACCACATCTACCGCCTGGTCGAGGGCGAGCCGGCGCTGGCGCCCGGACGGGCGGCGCAACGGGCCGCGGCGCAAAAGCATGCATCGACCCGCGAGGAGGGGGCGCACCGATGACGATTGCAGGCTGCGCCCTCCTGCTTGGCCTGGCCGGCGGCCTGGGAGGGCCGGCGCCGGCCCCAGCTCCGCAGGCAGGAGCCGCACCGGCGGCAGCGATACCGGCGGCGGCACCGGCGGCGGCGAGCGCGGCCTTCGAAGAGGGCCAGAAGGCGCTTGCGGCCGGCGACCTGCCGGCTGCCGTCGGGCGGATGGAGGCGGCGCTGGCGGCCGATCCCGACAACCTGCGCTATGCCTCGGAGTACCGGCACGCGGTGATCCGCGCCGGCCTCTACGACCGGGCCCTCGAGTTCTTCGCGAAGCTCGTCGCCGACCATCCCGACTCTTCGTTCGCCTGGCTCAACTACGGCTACGCGTATGTCGACAAGATGCCGGCTGCCGGCGCCATCACCCAGGTGATCCTGGCCAACGACGCGCTGCAGAAGTTCAGCCGCTCGATCGAGCTCAAGGCGAGCTGGCTGGCGCTCTATACGCGCGGCAACAGCTATCTCTACTGGCCGAAGATCTTCGGCCGCGCGCCGCTGGCGGTGGCCGACCTGGAGCGGGCGGTGGCGATCTCGAAGAGCGAGCCCAAGCACGGCCGGCACGTCCATGCCTACGCGGCGCTGGGCGACGCCTACTGGCGCACCGACCAGCCGGAGCGGGCGCGGGCGACCTGGGAAGAGGGGGCGCGCCTGTTTCCCCAGGACGCGGGTCTCAAGGCGCGGCTCTCCCGCCAGGGCGACGAGCTCGAGGCCTACATCGCGGACCAGCTCGACCGCACCAGGCGGGTGAACACCGATCTGCGCGAGATGTGGGAGGACAGGTGAGCCGGGCGCAAACGGCGATGTTCCTGCTGGTCGCGCTCGCGGCTCCCTCCGCGACCCCGGCCGCGGCTCCTGCCGTGGCGCCGGCCGCGGCTCCCCCTGCGCCGCCGATCCAAGAGCCCGCGCCCGCCCCGGCGGTTGCGGCGACCGCAACGGCTGGCGTGCGGCCGGCCCCCGCCATCCGCTTCGAGGAGATCGGCGCGCGGGCCGGGGCGCGGCTCGTACACCACACCCGGCACTTCCATGGACCCAAGGCCGACGTCCTGGAGATGTTCACCTCGGGCGGGGCCTCGGTGGCGGTGGGCGACTACGACAACGACGGTTACGACGACCTGTTCGTGACCGACTCGGAGACCGGCCACCCCTGCCACCTGCTGCACAACAACGGCGACCTGACCTTCACCGAGGTGACCGCGGAGGCGGGCGTGGGGAAGGGCAACGACGAGCACTCGATCGTGTCGGACGCGCTGTGGTTCGACTACGACAACGACGGCCGGCTCGACCTGCTGGTGGCGCGCTTCGGCACGCCGATCCTCTATCACAACGAGGGCAACGGCAGATTCCGCGACGTGACCGCCCGGTCCGGGCTCAACAAGTTCGGCAACACCATCGCGGTCATCGCCTTCGACTACGACAACGACGGGTATCTCGACCTGCTGTTCGGCAACTATTTCAAGCCGGTGGACCTGTTCGATCTCAAGGACCCGCACGTGCTGCCCGACAACCTCGACCAGGCCACCAACGGCGGCGGTGTGACGCTGTGGCACAACCAGGGCGACGGCACCTTCGTCGACGTCACCGCCAAGGCGGGGCTGGGCAGGCACACCGGCTGGACGCTGGACGTCGGCCACGGCGACTTCAACAACGACGGCTGGCAGGACATCTACCTGGCCGACGACTACGGCACCGACCGCCTGTTCCTCAACAACCGCGACGGCACCTTCCGCGACGTCACCGAAGAGGCGATCGGGATCGACACCAAGAAGGGGATGAACGTCGACGTCGCCGACTACGACCGCGACGGCTGGCTGGACATCTACGTGACCAACATCACCGACGAATACATGCAGGAATGCAACATGCTGTGGCACAACAACGGCGTCGACGCGGCCGGCAAGCTGACCTTCACCGACGTCTCGCGGGAGACCGGCACCTGCTCGACGCTCTGGGGTTGGGGGGCCAAGTTCGGCGACTTCGACAACGACGGCTGGGAGGACCTTTTCGCCGCCGACGGCCTGCGCTCGGCGGGCGCGAAGAACTACATCCCGGTGCTGCTCGAGATGATCATCACGCCCAACGTCGACTTCGCCGACGTCAACAGCTGGCCGTCGATCGGCGACATGAGCTGGAGCGGCCACGAGAAAAAGAAGCTGTTCCGCAACCTGGGAGGCTCGGCCTTCAAGGAGATGGCGGCCGAGGCGGGGGTGGACAACGACCTCGACGGCCGCGGCGTGGCGCTGGCCGACTTCGACAACGACGGGCGGCTCGACATCTACGAGACCAACGCCAACCAGCCGTCGCTGCTCTACCACAACGTCACCCCGGCCGCGGGGCACTGGCTCGAGCTGAAGCTGGTCGGCACGCGTTCCAACCGCGACGCCATCGGCGCCAGGGTGACGGTGAAGGCCGGCGGCGCCCTGCTCAT
>DATKFK010001202.1:0-3254 GCA_035544375.1 Thermoanaerobaculia bacterium | reverse complement strand
TCGATTGACGCGCGCCCCGCGGCCTATCGATTCTCCTGGGGAGCACCTGGCGCTCCCCCCGCCTCCGTCACCTTGAAGAAGAACGGGTCGATCGAGGGGGCAACGGGGATCGTCCCGGCTGCATCCTTGAAAAGCTGGTGGGTCGTCCAGTCCACGTAGCGCTGGTAGACGACGCTCGCATGGAAGTTGGCCCTATCCGGGTAGTTGTTGGCCGAGAAGACGCCGAAGAAGGTCTGGCCGCTGGCGACCACCAGGGCATAGTCGCCGAGGTAAGGGTCGTACTGCTTTTCTGGGCTCGAAGCGGGAGTGTTGGCCAGCAGCACTCCGGGATCGTCCCAGGTGGCGCCGCCGGCATCCGTGGTGCGCGTGAGGCGGGTCTCCCAGCGATCCTCCGGCGGGGTTCCCACCAGCTGCTGATAGAGGAAGGCGACTTGGCCGCGGCTGTTGATGGCGAGCGAGGAGTTGACCGCGTCCGGGACTGTCTTCAAGTCGGAGGACCAGTTGGCGCCGCCGTCGGTCGAGCGCCGGACGTGCAGCGTCTGAGTGAAGGTGCCCGTGGGCTGGTCGGCCCAGGCGATGTAGACCGTGCGGCTATTCCGCGGATCCACGGCAAGGGCCAGGTTGCTGGCTCCGAGCCGTTGTTGCCCCAGCCAGCCGCCGACGAGGACGACCATCCGCCCGGTGACGACGCGCCTGCCCGCGTGGCCGTCGCTCGCGTCGATCAACGCGGCAAAGGGAGTACTACCGCTACCCCAGTTGTCGTCGCGCACCACGACCACGTCGGTCGTGGCGGTGCCAGCCATCTCGCCGTGGGAACGGAGGCCGTAGAAGAGCACGTAGACGGTGCCATCCGGATGGACCGCGGGCACATTGGCGTAGCCGTCTTGCCCCAGCGTGTCCCGCGTCTCGATCACGTGGAGGTCGAATCGCAGGTGCGGAGGCGCGGGAGCCGCGGCATCAAGGGAGTAGTCGACGGTTGCCGTCCTGGAGGTGTCCAGCTTGTTGAATCCGACGTACAGCCGGTCCTTGCCGGCGTCGGTTCCGCCGCGGACGGTCGCGGCCCCCAGGTGCGGCTGATCCACACCGGCGGTGGTGGTGCGAGTGTCGATCACCGACATCGGCCTGGCCAGGCGGTAGTCGGCGGTGCGGAGGACCTGCACCGGCAGGTTGCCGCCGGGGGGCAGCGCGCCGAGGATGCCGGCGTAGAGCAGGCTGGTGGTGCCGCTCGCGGTGCCGCTGAAATGAAGCATGATGTCTCCCGTCGGGAGCGCTGCCCCAACGGCGCTGGGCACGTTGAGAACAAGATTCCAGGTCTGGCCACCGTCCGTCGAGGTGTAGATCGGGGCGTTGGCCCCGATCATGGGACTGCCATGCGGGTTGTCCCAGGTGAAGGCGGATGCCGCGATCTGCAGCGGGTTCGCGGGGTTGACGGTGAGCGACGGCTCGGCATCCTGGACCGACTCCCCGCTGGCTGCTCGCGGCACCATGTTGACCAGCTGGATCTGGCCGCTCGCCGTGCGGGAGAGGAGGCCGAGAACAGCCAGGGTCAGCGCGAGCCTCGCTTCCGGGTACCGCGGATGGCGCATGGGAACCTCCTCGTGGGCCGAGATCTCCCCGGCCCGTCACTCGTTCACCGGATGGTGCGGAGGAGACGCTCGATCCGGGGCCGCTCCTCGAGGGGCTGGAGATCCAGGGGATCGAGGAGGGCGTAGCTTCCCGGCGGAAGCCCCGCCGCTTCGCTCCGCTGGAGGAGAAACACGCCGCGCTGCCTTTCCTGCAGCTTTGGCGACCGGAACCAGACGACGTCGCGGCTGTGGGCGAAGTGGACGGCGACCTCTCCGGCCAGCAGCTGCCCCTTGACGACGGCCTCGACCTTCAGCTCGGCCCGCCACCAGTCGGGATCGTGCTCCGACCTCGGAGGACGTAGCTCCTCGGCGAGCGGTCGGGCGCTGGAGACCACTCCGACCACCACTGCCTGGGCCTGCGCGAGGCGCTGCCGAAGCGCCTGGTCGGCCTGGCGCCGGCCCGCCTCGTCGACGCTCTTGCCGAGATCCGCTCCCGTCTCCGCCGCCGCGAGGTGATCGACTTCCCGGACGGCAAGGTTTTCGCCGAACACCTCGGGATTGGCGAAGAAGGCCGCGTGTTGCCGCGGACTCACCGATGCGGGCACGCGCAGCCGAACGGTGACCTGCTGGGCGATGAGTCCGCCCAGCGTCTCCTCACCGCGCAGCACCTCGTCCACTCGCACGACGGCCGTGTCCGGACCTGCAGGGACCGCGCGGACAGAGCTGGCTGAGGCCTTCACGACCGTGCCGCGAAAGATCAGGCTGGCCTGGCCCGCCAGCTCCTCCAGGCGGCGCGCATCCGGCGCCGCGTGCCGCGCCGCGCACCCGGCAAGGATGCCGGAAAGGGCGATCAGCAAGAGGCTCGTCGCGCCGACGTCGTCTCGCCCACTTGGATGCATCGCCTCGTCCTCCTACGTGGCAACGTGGTCATCATCCCTTAGCATGCGGGAGGGCGGCAAGCGCGGTCGGCCTCCTCGTAGGCGGCCGCCAGCCTGTGCCCTTCCGTGGTCCAAATTTGGTCCATCAGCCCAGACTCCTGGGCGACCTGCCAGGCACCATGGCGCACCCACAAGTCGCTGATCCTGCGAGGCTTCCGGTGCCCGGTGGTGCCCTGGAGACGCCCCGAGGGCCGCCTTGAGCGGACTTGTAAACCGTGGGACCACCGGAGCAGCCGGCGCAGGCGGTGGGTCTGGCACCTCCGCTGGCAGGAACGGTGCGGCGCGTGGGGCACCGCCGACCGGTTGGGGTGGGGGTGGCCGAGGGCCGCTGTGACGGTGCCGCCGATCGCCGGCCGCGCCGCCGTGCGGCGGAGGCAAGAGCCGTCCGAAGCCCGCCGGGAACTAACCCAAGACACGATGGCGGTGGCATCGGAGACGAGAGCACAAGGGAGCCGGGCTCGTTGGGCGGCGAGACAGCGAGGAGCGACCCCGTACCCAGCCCGCGACCGCCCGCGACACCACGGAACGCGATCAGCGCATGTGCCTTCCGCGCAAAGCGGTCGCGATCCGGCGGCGAGAAGAGGCGGCGGAGGAAGGACACCGCACCGAGGCTAGGAGTCCGTCCGACTATCGCGTCGTGACAGCGTCGCGCTGGCCATTGGGAAGTCCGGACTAAGAGCCAGAGGTCGTGCGCAGGCGGTGTGTCGAGGGGCTGTTGCCGCGGTCTGGCGTTGCAGGCCAGCTGTAGGGC
>DATKFK010001201.1:0-2967 GCA_035544375.1 Thermoanaerobaculia bacterium | reverse complement strand
CCCCGTGTTCTCGGACCTGAAGGACGAGGCGCTGGAGTGGCTGGCTGAGCAGATGACCGAGCAGCGGCTCGAACCGGGAGAAGCGTCGGTGGTCGAGGGCAGCCCTGCCGACCGCATGATGGTGATGCTCGAGGGGGAGATCCAGATCCGGCGCGAGAAGGGCCCGTCCGACGGCTGGATCGACACGTTCCAGGCACCCCTGGTCGGCGGCATGCTGCCGTTCTCCCGGATGACCACGTTCGGGGTCACCGGCCGCGCGTTGAAGCGGTCGCGCATCCTGTGGTTCCCTGCCGCGCTGTTCCCCGAGATGCTGCGCCGCATCCCGGAGCTCGAGCCGCGGCTGGTGGCGCTGCTGACCGACCGGGTGCGCGAGTGGACTCGGATGGACCAGCAGCGCGAAAAGCTGGCGGCGCTGGGCAAGCTGTCGGCCGGGCTGGCGCACGAGCTCAACAACCCGGCGGCGGCGGTGCAGCGGTCGGCGAGCGAGCTGCGCGACCGCATGGTGGCGCTGCGCGGGCTGGTGGCGCGGCTGGTCGAATGCGGCCTGACCCCGCAATCGATGAACGCGACGCTGGCGCTCTACCGGCAGACGATCGAGCGCGCCCGCGCCCTGCCGGCGGGCAGCGAGCCCGATCCCATCACCCTCTCCGATCGCGAGGACGCGCTCGGCGGCTGTCTCGCAGCGCACCACGTCGAGCACGCCGACCTGGTCGCCGGCACCTTCGCGCAGTTCGGTGTCGAGCCGCGCGACCTCGACGAGCTCGGCGCGGTGGCGCCCGGGGTCTTCCTGCCTTGCCTGGTGAGCTGGATGGAGGGCGGCCTGGCGGCCGAGGGACTGCTCTCCGAGATCGCCAGCGCCGCCCGCCGGATCTCCGAGCTGGTCGCGGCCATCAAGTCCTACTCGCACATGGACAGCGGCCAGGGGCGCAGCGAGGTCGACCTGCGGCGCGAGCTCGAGAGCACGCTCACCATCCTGACCCACAAGCTGCGCAAGAAGGGCGTCGAGGTGACCCGCGACTACGAGCGCGACCTGCCGCCGGTCGAGGCCTTTCCGGGCGAGCTGAACCAGGTCTGGACCAACCTGATCGACAACGCCATCGACGCCGTCGGCCCGGGCGGCCGCGTGACGATCCGGGCGGCGCGCGAGGGCGACTTCGTGCGCGTCGACATCCGCGACGACGGCCCGGGCATCCCGCCCGAGATCAAAGCCCGGATCTGGGAGCCCTTCTTCACCACCAAGCCGGTCGGCGAAGGCACCGGCCTAGGCCTCGAGGTCGTCGGCCGCATCGTCGTTCGCCGCCACGGCGGCACCATTTCCGTCGCCTCGGTGCCGGGTGACACCTGCTTCACCGTCCGGCTGCCGCTCACGCCGCCTGTGGCCTCGCCGCTCGACCCGCCGGCCGCCGCCGGCGCGGCCGCGACAGCGCCGCAGTGACGTCGAAGGCGATAGTTCTGAAGTTTCGATAAGTTTGGCAGCACGACGGCTCTTTGTTAAGGTGCCTGCACATTCCCCGTGCAGAGAGGTCCCTCATGGCGATGTCGATCCACGTCCGCTGGCGGAGCGCCGACCTGAGAACCGCCGCGCTGCTGTGCCTGCAGCTGGCCTGGGCCGCGGCGCCGGCAGCGGCGTTCCAGGCAACCCCGGCGCCGGAGCCGGCGCCCGCCACGGCGCCCGCGGCGGCGCCCGGCTCGGCTCCCGAGGCGGCAGCCGCCTCGGCGCCGGCTCCGCCTCCGCCTACGGTCGAGAACGCCGTCGCTGCCGTCTGCAACGGCGACGAGCCGCCCAGGCCGTCGAGCCGCAAGCTGGCCCGGGTGGTCGGGGTGATCTCGGCGCCGCCAGGGGAGGAGCTGCACCGCGTCACCCTGACCTTGCAGGACCGGCTGACCGGCAACCGCTGGGTGGTCGACCAGTTCGAGAAGTGCAAGGCGGGGACCAGCCGGGCCGGCCGTTTCGCCTACTCGACCGAGCTGCTTGCGGGAACCTATGACGTGACGCTCGCGGGCAAGGACTACGATTCCGAAGCCGCGTCGGCGGTGTCGATCGCCGCCAACGAGGTCAAGGGGATGGATTTCTCCCTGGTCCCGGAAGACACCTATGTGCATCCCGTCATCCGCTACCTTCCCCTGGTGTTCCTGATCAGCATCTGGTTGATCCGCTGGAACAACATCGCCAAGCCGAGCCGCCTGGGGGTGATCGCCCAGCTCAGGGAGCTGCAGGGCCGGTTCCCGCAGGGCAGCTGGTTCGCCGACGCCCTGGGCGCCGCGCGGGGGGAGCTGGAGAAGAAAGTGGTGGTGCTCGACTGGCTGTTCTGGTCGCGGGGCCAGGAGATCGCCAGCTGGAACCTGGCGCACAAGGCCGAGCTGGCGTTGCTGGAAGACCCGGCGCAGACCTCGCTCGACAAGATCAACGCGCGGCTCGCCTCGGTGGAGCAGCGGCTCTCGGAGATGGACAAGGGCGCCGCCAGGAGCCTGGGGCAGCGGGTGGCGGCGGCGCTCGAAGCGGACCCCGCGAAGATCGGCGAGTCGGCGCGGCGCCAGCTGCTCGTCGAGGCCACCGGCTACATCTACGAGAGCGGTGACAGCGGCTTCGCGGCGCTGACCGGCTGGCAGAACAAGTCCTTCTGGCTGACCCTGGTCGGCGTCACCTTGATCTTTGCGGTCGGCATCACCGAAAGGCACACCTCCCTCTTCCTCGCCGGGGCGGTCGGCGGTTTCCTGAGCCGCCTCACCCGCGAGCTCAAGCGCGCCGACGTGGCGACCGGTTACGGAGCGTCGTGGTCGACGCTCTTCCTGAGCCCGGTCGCCGGCGCCATCTCCGGCTGGTTCGGCGTGGCGCTGATCATGTTGCTGACCGATCCCACGGTGGGCGTGCTGGGCGGCCCGCTGAAGGTGATCAATTGGGACTCGAGCAACACCGCGGCCACCCTGGCGGCGGCCTTCGTCCTGGGCTTCTCCGAGCGGCTGTTC
>DATKFK010001200.1:0-2108 GCA_035544375.1 Thermoanaerobaculia bacterium | reverse complement strand
GCCGGCGCCGGGGCGGCTCGCCCGCCCGGCGCCAACGCCACAAAGCTTGATAGCCTCCCGCCAAGAAAGCTGTAAAATTGATCACGATGAGATCGAATCTACAGAACTATCGGTTCCTACGACAGCAGCGCGGCGGTCTCGTCGTCCATGGCGGCGCAACGATCGCGCGGCTGGAGGAGAACATCTGGGCGGTCCCGGTGGAGCGCCTGCTGGTCTGAGCGCCGTGCCACGCCTTGCGCCCCGCCCCGCCGGCCGCGAAGGTCCGGTCCGCGCGCGCCGGGAATCTGCTAGGCTGGATGCGTTGTTTCGACATCATGGCCCGCCATGGCGCCGCGCCCGCGGCACCGCTGGGCCGGCAAACGAGCACGGAGCCACCCGAGAACATGAGCACCCTTGCCGACCACGTGTCGCGGCGGCGGACGTTTGCGATCATTTCGCACCCCGACGCCGGCAAGACGACGCTGACCGAGAAGCTGCTGCTGTTCGGCGGCGCCATCCAGCTGGCCGGCGCGGTCAAGGCGCGCGGCGACGCCCGCCGGGCGCGCTCGGACTGGATGAAGGTCGAGCAGGAACGCGGCATCTCGGTGACCGCTTCGGTGATGACGTTCGACTACGCCGGCTGCACGTTCAACCTGCTCGACACCCCGGGTCACGAGGACTTCAGCGAGGACACCTACCGCACGCTGACCGCCGTCGACTCGGCGGTGATGGTGATCGACGCGGCCAAGGGCATCGAGGCGCAGACGCGCAAGCTGTTCGAGGTCTGCCGCCTGCGCGACGTGCCGATCGTGACGTTCATCAACAAGATGGACCGCGAGGCCCGCGATCCCTTGGAGCTCATGGACGAGATCGAGAGCACCCTGGCGCTCGCCGTCACCCCCGCCTCGTGGCCGATCGGCATGGGCCAAAGCTTCCTCGGCTGCTATGACCTGTTCCACGAGCGGCTGCTGCTGCTCGCGCGCGGCGGCGGTAATGGCAGCCAGGGAAGCCAGGGCGGCCGGGGCGGCCAGCAGGGTTCGCCGCGGCAGCGCGGGAGGCTCCCTGCCGGCGCCACCGCTGACAACGCCGCCGGCAACGTCTCCCGCGGGCTCGACGACCCCCGGCTCGATCGGCAGCTGCCCGCCGCGGCGGCCGCCAGGCTGCGCGAGGACGTCCACATGGCGCGCGGGCTGTGCCCGCCGTTCGACCTCGCGAGCTACCGCGGCGGCCACCTGACGCCGGTCTATTTCGGCAGCGCCCTCAACAACTTCGGCGTCCGCGAGCTGCTCTCCGGCCTGGTCGAGCTGGCGCCCTCGCCGCGCCCGCAGCCGGCCGAGGGCCGCGCCGTCGATCCGGCGGAGGAGGCGGTCACCGGCTTCGTGTTCAAGATCCAGGCGAACATGGACCCCAAGCACCGCGACCGCATCGCCTTCGTGCGCCTCTGCTCGGGCCGCTTCCAGCGCGGCATGAAGCTGTTCCACGTGCGCAGCGGCAAGACGTTGAGCATCGCCAGCCCGGTGCTGTTCCTGGCCCAGGACCGCGAGCTCGCCGAGGAGGCGTGGGCCGGCGACATCATCGGCATTCCCAATCACGGCAACCTGCGCATCGGCGACGCCCTGACCGAGGGCGAGCCGCTGCGCTTCACCGGCATCCCCAGCTTCGCCCCCGAGCTGCTGCGCAAGGTCCGGCCGCAGGACCCGATGCGCGCCAAGCACCTGGGACGGGCGCTGCTGCACCTCGCCGAGGAGGGCGCGGCCCAGGTCTTTCGCCCCAACTTCGGCACCGACTGGATCGTCGGCGTCGCCGGCGCGCTGCAGTTCGACGTGCTGGCCGACCGCATCCGCACCGAGTACGGCATCCCGGTGCACTTCGAGGGCACGTCGCTGTTCACGGCGCGCTGGGTGGAGGCGGCGGACCACCAGGCGTTCAAGCGCTTCTCCCACGCCAACCATGCCAGCATGGCCGAGGACCACGACGGCCTGCCGGTGTTCCTGGCGCGCAACGCCTGGCACCTCAAGACGACCGGCGAGGACTGGCCGGCGATGCGCTTCCTGAAGACGCGGGAGCAGGTGCAGTGAACGCGGCCGGGAACCGGCGGCACGGCGGCGCCGACCCCGCGGACCCGGCCG
>DATKFK010001199.1:0-5817 GCA_035544375.1 Thermoanaerobaculia bacterium | reverse complement strand
CCGCTATCAGCGCATGGTGGGCCAGGAGCCCTACGAGAAGGCGATGGCCCGACTGGCGGCGCTGACCCGCCCGCGGGGCATCCCGGTCGTGGTGCTGGCGCTGGGCTTCGACACCGAGGCCGGCGAGATCGCGCGCCGGGTGTCGCTGGCCAACGGCTTCGGCGTCCTCGACGCCTCGCCGTACCTGTTCGCCTACCTGCGCCGGCACGGGCTCGATCCGGCCGAGCGCGGCAACCGGGTGCGCGCCTTCAAGCAGGCCGACGGCCACCCCAGCGCCCTGGCCCACCAGGTGCTGGCCCAGGTGGTCTACGACGAGCTGCAACGGCGGGGTGTGGCGCCGCGGCAGGGCGCGCCCGCCCCGGCGCTGCCGCCGCCGCCGCCCGCCGGCCTGGCTCAGTCAGCGGCGGGCGAGCCCGAGACCTGATGCGGACAGCGCGGACAGAAGGGCCAGAACCGCCGGCGCCGCCAGCCTTATTCGGACAGCAGGTCCAGGGCCGCCAGCGCCCGGCCTTCGGCTGCCCCGCCGGCGCCGAGACCGCAGTCGCGGAGCCCCGCCGCGACCGCGGCAACGGTACGGCGCAGCAGGTCGGGGCGGCCGACGACCCAGCCCATGTGGCCGACCCGGAAGTATCGGCTCCGCAGCTCGGGGAGCAGGCCGGTGGCCACCGTCACTCCGTGCGCGGCGATGCGCGCCACCACCGCCGTCGCGTCGGCAGCGGCGGGGCCCGCTGGCGGCGGCGCCGGTCCGGCCGGAGTGCCGACCAGGCGGTCCGGCGGCGGCGGCGCTTCCGGCAGCAGCAGGGCGGAGAGGGTATCGGCGGCGAGCTCCGCGCGGGCAGGCAGCGGCCGCAACCCCAGCGCCTGCCAGGCGGAGCGCAGGGCGGCGGCGGCGCCGGCGTGGCGGGCGATCCGGGCCGCCACGCCTTCGCTCTCGATCTCCGCGAGGCCCGCCGCCAGCGCCAGCACCAGGTTGGTGGGCGGCGTCGAGAAGTAGGAGGCGCGGCGCTCCTCGTAAGCACGCATCACCGGCAGCCATGCTTCCCAGTCCAGGTACATCGGTGGCAGGCTGCCGCGCCGGCCGGCCCGCGCCGCCAGCGCCCGCGGGCTCACCACCTGAAGCGCCAGTCCCGGCGGCAGGCCCAAAGCCTTCTGGGAGGCGGTGAGGTAGACGTCGGCGTCCCAGCCGGCCATGTCGAAGCGCTCGCCGCCCGCGGCGCAGACGCCGTCGAAGATTGCCAGCAGCCCGTGCTCGCGCGCCAGCCGGGCCAGCGGCTCGGGATCGATGCGCACGCCAGTCGAGGTGTCGACGTGCGTCGCGAACAGGGCGCGGCAGGGTGCGCCGCCCGCGGCGCGGTCGGCGGCGAGAGCCTCGCGCACCGCGTCGGCAGAAGGTGCGCCGCCCGGCTCGGCGCCGATCTCGAGCGTGCCCGCGCCCTGGCGGCGCAGCATCTCGGCCATGCGCTCCGAGAAGTAGCCGGTCTTGACGACCGCCACCCGGTCGCCCGGCGACACCAGGTTGGCGACCGCCATGTCCATCGCCACGGTGCCGCCGCCGCCCACCACGAACGGCTGGCTCGACGGCTCCGCCGACCACACCCGGCGCATGCCCGAGAGAGCCTCGCCAAAGGCCGCGATCAGCTCCGGCGCGGTGTGGCCGGGCGGCGGCACCGCGAAGGCCGCCATCACCCGCGGCGAGACCTCCACCGGTCCCGGAATCATCAGCAGGCTACCCTGCGCCGTCTGCGGCATCACACCTCCTCGCCCTGGTCACCACCGGCGTATCAGGCGGCTCGAGCGGCGCGCCCCTTCCTCTTCGCATCAATGCGTCAGGGTGCGCCGCTGCTCAGGCCGTGACCAGACGATAGACCAGGCGCAGCGCGCCGTCGATGCCCAGGCGCGCCGCCGGCAGGGCGCGGGCATGGATGCCGAGCAGGCGCGAGAACAGCGCCGGCTCGGCGGCCAGCGCCCGCACCATCCGGCGCCGCAGCCACGGGCGCCGCTCGACGGCCAGCAGCAGCGCCGTCATGTTGTCCGGCAGGCGGCCGATCCGGCGGTGAGCGGCGGTGTAGCGCTCCAGATCGCCGGCGGCCAGCGCCTCGACGAGCGCCGCCGACTGGTGCAGCGCCACCGCCAGGCCCTCGCCGGTGATGGCGTCGACGTAGCCCGAGGCGTCGCCGACCAGCGCCACGTTGCCGCGCCGGACGGCCCGAGCACGCTGCAGCAGGGGGCCGGCGCCGCGGTCGCGCGAGGCGGCGGGCGCCCCGGCCAGGCGTGCGACGAGCGCCGGAAAGCACGCCAGCAGGGCGTCGAAGCAGGCGCTCGCCCGGCCTGGCGGGACGGCGTCCGCCGCCGCCGGCCGGCTTCCCGCCGGGCGTTGCGGCGGCTCGCTCCACAGCATCGCGACCCCGACCTCCCGCTGGCCCACCGGCGTCACGTAGGCCTCGCAGCACGGACCCCAGTGGACCTCCACCATGTCGCTCCAGGGGCGGCAGGCGAAGTGGCGGCGCACGCCGAAGCGCCGGCACCGTCCCGGCGGCCCTTCCAGGCCGGCCCATTGCCGCACCCGCGAGTGGAGGCCGTCGGCGCCGATCACCCAGCGGGCGGCGGCCAGCTCGAGCCCGGCCCGGTCGGTGAAGGCGCCGGCGGCGAAGCGCTCGCCGGCCGACCCTGCCAGGCCGCCGGCGGCGACCCCCCAGCACAGCTCGACGCCGACCTCGGCGGCGCGCCGCGCCAGCGCCTGGTGCAGATGGAGGCGGCGCACGCCCAGGCCGCCGGCGCGCGGGAAGAACCCCTCGGCCACCGTTTCGCCGTCGAGGTAGCGGATGCCCCGGAAGCGGCAGCATTCCCCCGGCGCGAGCTCGACGCCGAGCTCGGCCAGCAGCGCCGCCGCGTCCGGCATCAGCCCCTCGCCACAGGCCTTGTCGATGGGCGGCCGCGAGCGCTCGAGCACCCTCGCGGACATGCCGGCGAGCCGCGCCCGGATGGCGGTGGCGAGGCCGGCGGGCCCGCCGCCGATCACCAGCAGGTCGGTCGCGGCAGGCGCCATGAAAGAGTTCCACCGCCCCGCGTCAGGGCATTCCCTCGCCGCGCCGCGCCAGGCGCCGCCACCGCGCGTACCCCAGGCCGGAGCGGGCCGCCGCCCGCGCCAGGCGCAGCGGGGTGACCGGGGCCGGCGGGGTCAGGCCGCCTTCGAGATACAGGCGCAGCGTCTCGGAGCGCCGCAGCTTGCCCGACGAGGTCCGTGGCAGGGTGCCGGGGGCCAGCACCTCGAGCCGGTCGATCGCCAGACCGGTCGCCGCCAGCACGGCTTCGCGGCAGGCATCCGGCAGCGCCCCCAGCTCCGCCCCGGTGGCGCGGCGCGACCGCTCGACGAACAGCGCCAGCAGCTCTCCGGCCGCTCCTTCGGGCAGCCAGCTCACCGCCACCGCGCAACCGGCGCGCACGCCGGCCACGGCGTCCACCGCCTGCTCGATCTCGGCCGGCGAGTGGTTGCGGCCGCGCAGGATGATCAGGTCCTTGGCGCGGCCGGTGAGGTACAGCTCGCCGCGGTCGATGAATCCGAGGTCGCCGGTGTCCAGCCAGCCGGCGCGCAACACCCGCGCCGTGCCCTCGGGATCGCCGAAATAGCCCTGCATCAAAGAGGGTCCGCTCACCCACAACCGCCCCACCCGGCCCGGCGGCAGCTCGCGCCCTTGCGCATCGCGCACCGACAGGCGGAACCCGGGCAGCGGCCGGCCGACCGAGACGATCTCGCGGCCCGCCTCGGCCGCATCGGCGGCGACCCGGCGCGCCACCCGCTCGTCGGCCAGCGCCTCGCGGTCGTACCCATGGCTGCGGCAGGGCTGGTCGAGAGCCGAGAAGGTGACCGCCAGGGCGGCTTCGGACAGGCCGTAGACCGGCGTCAGCGCGGCCGGCGACAGGCCCCAGCGGGCGAAGCGGGCGGTGAAGGCGCGCAGCACCGCCGGCGCGACCGGCTCGGCGCCGTTGAGGGCCGCCCGCCAGCACGAGAGGTCCACGCCTTCCATGTCGGCGTCGGCGACCCGCGTCAGGCACAGGCTGTAGCCGAAGTTGGGGGCGGGAGAGATGGTCGCGCCATGGCGCCCGATGGCGCGCAGCCACAGCGCCGGCCGCGCCACGAACAGCTCCGGCGCCAGCAGCGTCAGGCTGGCATCACGGGCCAGGGCCGGAAACACGCAGCCGATGAGCCCCATGTCGTGGTAGAGCGGCAGCCAGCTGGCGCAGCTGTGGCGGAGCCCGTCGCGATCGGGCCAGCAGCCGCTCAGGATCTCGGTCTGGGCGACCACGGCGCGATGGCTGAGCGCCACCGCTTTCGGCGCCACCGTGGTGCCAGACGAGAACTGGATCAGCGCCAGCTCGTCAGGCTGCGGCGCTGCGACCCCGGCCGCCAGCGCCGCCGCCCCCGCGGCGGCCGGCAGGTCGGCCAGGGTCTTGCAGCCGAAGCGCGGCAGCGCCGCCGCCACCGCCTCGCCCAGGAAGCGCTTGACCCGCGGGTCGGCGAGCACGACGCGGGCGCCGCATGCCGCGAGCATCCTGGCGGTGCGAGCGACGTACTCCCGCAGCCGGCCCAGCCTCACCGGCGGGTACAGCGGCACCGGCACCGCGCCCGCCAGCAGGGCGCCGAAGAAGGCGGCGAAGAACTCGCTGCCGGTGGGGAAGACCAGGGCGACGCGATCGCCTCTCTCGACGCCCAGGGCGAGCAGCCCGCCGGCCGCCGCGCGCGCCTGCTCGCGCACCTCGGCCCAGCCCACCCAGGTGGCGTGCTCGGCGCGGTCGACGAAGCGCAGGCCGCCGTCCGGCAGCCGCCCCGCGCGCAGCAGGTAGTCGTTGACCGTCTCAGCCAAGCTTTCTCCGCACCGTCTCGACCAGGTCGCCCACGGTCACGATGGCGGCCTCGTCATTCTCGCTCAGCACCACGCGGAAGCGGTTCTCGACCTCGGCCGCCAGGGTCAGCAGGCGGACGGAATCGAGCCGCAGGTCTTCGACGAGGCGCATGTCGCCGGTGAGCGGCCCCTCCCAGCCGAGATGCTCCCGGGCCACCTCGGCGATCCCGTTCAGGATGTCAGTTCCCATGCGGACCGCTTCCGTTCAAGTTGCCGCCGCGGGCGAGCGCCCACTCCTCCTGCCGGATGCGCACCCGCAGCACCAGGGCGTTGGCCGCCGAGAAGACGGCGGCGGTGAGCCAGGCGCCGTGCAACAGCGGCAGCGCGGCCATCTCCACGACCACCGCCAGGTAGTTGGGATGGCGGAGGAAGCGATAGGGACCGGCGGTGACCAGCGGCGCGCCGGGCAGGCAGACGATGCGCGTCGTCCAGCGCTCGCCCAGGGTGGCGATCGCCCAGTAACGCAGCGCCTGCGCCGCCGCCAGCAGTGCCGCCATCGCCGCCCCGAGCGCCGGCCGGAACGGCCGCCGCAGCAACCAGACCTCGAGCGGGCAGGCGGTCAGGAAGGCGGCGTGCAAGAGGACCATCACCCGGTAGTGGCCCGGTGCCACCTCGATCCCGCCGCGCGCCAGGAGCGCCTGTTGATGGCGGCGCGCGAGGCGCAGCTCGGCCAGGCGCTGCGCCGCCACGCCGGCGATCAGGAGAGTGTAGAGCAAGCGGCTGTCCGCGCCGAGGATGGCCATGAGGCGGCGGCGCTCACCAGCGCAGCAGGACCAGCTCCGAGCAGAAGCCCGGCCCCATGGCGAGCAGCAGCCCCCAGCTGTCCGGGGGCGGGCGCCGGTCTTCCAGGGTATCGGCCAGCACCAGCAGCACGGAGGTCGAGGACAGGTTGCCGACCTCGCGCAGGCTCTTCCAG
>DATKFK010001198.1:0-2872 GCA_035544375.1 Thermoanaerobaculia bacterium | reverse complement strand
CAGACCCTATTTAAGATAGTCGTCATTATGTTAATATCACCATACTTGTCGGCAACAGTCAGGCCGGTGAGTACCGGCGTTCCCCGCACTGGGGCGGGGGCGGTTGGGGTGTGCCCGTCCGCCGATCGTCTCTTCCAGGGGCGCATGTCCAAGGAGGATTCCCGATGCATCGATCTTTCCGTGGTGCCGCCATCCTGGCGGCCCTGGCGCTGCTGGCCGCCCTGCCGGCCTTCGCCGGCGAGCTGTGCCCGGTGTCGACGCCGCTGCCGGCTCTGCTCAGCGTTCACTCCGACGGCGCTTGCTCGGCGTGGATTGAAACCAATTACTACAACAACATTAATCACACCACCCTCATCGGCCAGTGCACCATCACCTGCCGACAATGGGATATGGGAAACGTCGATCCGACCTTCGGCGGCGGCGGCAAATGCTCCGGCTCGCCATCGGACTTCGGAGTTGATGAGTTCTTCTTGTGCCCCTGCCCTCCGTAGGGCCGGCCCAACCAAGCCACAGCGCCGGCGGACGGGACTGCCCCTCCGCCGGCCCTCCCCCCATCACGATTGGGGGCGGTCCAAGGGATTGGACCGCCCCGGCTCGCTGCCTACCCAGGCGGGATGAACTCTACCTCGCGGTTCCAGTTGCGGCGATAGTACAGGCGGAGAGAGGCAAGAAGGCCGCATCGGTCTGGTGCATCTCGACAGCGTTCTGGAAGAGCAACCAGGCGGCGAGCGCCCAGCGGTGCATCTTCCAGGTGGACATCAGCGTGAACACCTCTCGGGCGAGCTCGGCCGCTGCCTCGAACTGCCGCCCCTCTGCCAACGCCTCGGCCAGGTCGAGCGTCAGCAGGACGATTTCGTGCCGCAGGTCGCGGGCGCGCATCTCGTCCAGGAGTTGCCGGTAGATGCTCGCCGCTTCGTCCCACCGGCCCATGCTGCGCGTGACCTTGCCTTCCAGCCAGTGCAGCCGAAGCTGCGTGTACTCGTCCGGGAATTGGCGATAGAGCCGCCGCGCATTCGCAACCTGGGAGGGTGATGCCGATTGGACAGGTTCGATCGCGGATCTCCGCACCCGCTTGACGACCTGAATGCTGCTGCCGGGCTGAGACCGAGCTGGGCGACACCACGAGGCCCGCGCGTTAGACCGTTCCGCGCCGGAGGGCCCGAGGGAGATCCGCCCGACCGCGGCCCGGCCGCGGGGGGGATTCCCGGAAGCGGGGCCGGGCGGGCGACCGCCCGGTCTACCCGACGCCGGGTCGACCGGCAGTGCCCGGACTCGCGGTGAGTCCCGGTGCGTCGGCGGCGAGGAAGTCGGGATGGAACGCCGCCAGCTCCGCCATGGCGGCCGTGAGGCCCGAGACAAGCACCAACCCATCAGGCCCCGAGACCGACTCGGCGATCGCCTTTCCGGGCCGGCCGAAGCCGACGATCTCAGCGAGCGTCAGCCGCCGAAGGCCCGGACGGCCAAGGCCGCTCCCCAGCAGCTGGTAACCTGCTAAGCTTAATGCAATGCAAAGGAGCTCATGTCGACGAGCCAACGCCGCGGGTGCCGCCGGGTGGACGCAACCAGCGCACACCACCTGACAGGCGGCAACACCAGCAACTTGCCGGTCACTGACGACTCGGTTTGAACGCATGGCCAACCGTCCCACCCGGCCCGCTTCCACCCTCCTCCGCCTCGCCGCGCCGTGCCTCGCCGCCGCGGCCCTCCTCCCGGCGCCAGCGCTGCCGGCCGTCCCGAGCCCGCCCGCGCCCCCCGGCGCCTTCGGGACGCCCGTGGCTTGCGCTCGCTCCCGCGCGATCGACAACCTGCTGCGCCGCGAGGAGTGGGCGGCGGCCGAGGCGCAGGCGCGCGCCGCGATCGCCGGCGAGATCAAGACGCACGAGAGCGCCTTCGCCGCGCTGGTCGCGCAGCTAGCCATCGCCGAAGCGGGCCAGCACCGCGACGAGGACGCCCTCTGGCACTGGCAGGTGGCGCGAGCGATGGGCTGGCGGCGCGGCGCCGCGGGTTACGGCGCCGCCGGGGAGCTCCTCGCCAAGGCCCCGCTACGCCAGCTCGACGAGCCCCCGCCGGGCCTGCTCGTGCGGCGCGAGGGCGACGGCGGCGGCCCCTTCACCCCCGCGCGCAAGCTCTCCGGCGCCGACGTGACGCTGCCCGGCGCCTGGCGCAGCTTCCCGCGCGGCCTCCGCGTCCAGGCGGTCGTCGACGCACAGGGCCGGGTCCGCCAGCCGGTGGCCCTCGACAGCACCTTCTCCGCCCTGACCTACGCCGTCCTCGAGGCCATGCGCGACTGGCGCTTCGCGCCGGCCCAGGCCGCCGGCGAGCCGGTCGCCTCCTTCTACGAGCTCCGTTTCCCGGACGTGAAACCGTTCGAGCGGGTCGTCGACCTCGGGCACAGTCGCCTCGCCGAGCCGCTCGCCGCGCTCGAGGCCGCACGCTACCGAGAGGCCGAAAAGCAGCTCGCCAAGCTCTGGTCGGGCGCGCTCGACGACGCCGAGCAGACGCGCGCCTTCCTCGGCGTGGCGCTGGCGCTCCGGGCGCTCGCCGCCGCCGGCCTGGGCCGCGAGGACCAGGCGATCTGCCGTTACCAGGCGGCGCAGACCCTCGAGCCGCGGCTCTACGGCGCCGACCTCGCCGCCTTCGGCGCGCCGGGCGCGCTGCTCATGCGCCACCCCTGGCGAGCGCCGCAAGCGGAGTGCGGCCAGGGATTGCTCGCCGCCCTGCTCGACGCCGGCGGCGACCAGCCGACGAAGCCGGAGCCCCTCCTCCGGCGGCCGCCGCCCTTCCCCGAGTACGCTCGGCATCTCGGCATCCAGGGCGGGCTCGTCGTGAACTCCGTGCTCGACCAGACCGGCGTGCTGCGTGACGTGGTGCT
>DATKFK010001197.1:0-8071 GCA_035544375.1 Thermoanaerobaculia bacterium | reverse complement strand
CCGCCGATCCGGTAGGGGCCGCGGGGCTGCACGCCGCGCAGCAGGCCCAGGTACAGCTCGGCCATCTCCTCGACCGAGGCGAGCGGCTGCTCGCCCGCTTCGAGCCCGCGCGAGCGCAGGCCGTAGACCGGCAGCTCGCGGCCGAGCCCGCGGGCGAGAGCGCGGAAGCTGAAGACGTTGCCGCCCACCTGGTGGACAAGGAAGAGCGGACGCCGGGCGCCGCCGGCCTGCAGCCGCACCAGGCAGCTGGGAGGCGCCGCGGCAGCCGCCGCCGTGGCGCCCTCGGCTGCGACCCCCTCCGCCGCGGTCCCCGTGGCCGCAGCGCCTGCCTGCGCCGCCACCATCGCGGCCAGCTCGCCGAGCGTCGGCGCCTCGAGCAGCAGCGAGGCGCCCTCGACGCCGAAGCGCCGCCGCAGCCGGGCGCCGAACTGCACCGCCATCAGCGAGCTGCCGCCGAGGGCGAAGAAGTCGTCGTCCACGCCCACCCGCTCGACACCCAGCAGCTCGCGCCAGATCTCGGCGATGCCCTGCTCCACCTCGTTGCGGGGGGCGACGAAGCCGGCCGCCGCAGGTTCCGATACCATTTTGTTTTCCGATGCCGTTCCGGCCGCTGCCGCCGGCTCTGCTCCCGCCGCGGCCACCGCCTGCCAGCCGCTCGCCGTCGTCGCCGCATCGTCGGCAATGGCCGTTCGCGGCCGCGCCAGGCCATCGAGCCAGAATCTGCGCCGCTCGAACGGGTAGGTGGGCAGCGGCACCCGCCGGCGCCGCTCGTGGGCGCCGAAACCGTCCCAATCGACCTCGACGCCGGCCAGCCACAGGCGGCCCAGCGCGCCGAGCGCGGCGGCGAGATCGGACCCGCCGTCGCCGGCCCGCGGCAGCGACGCGATGGCGGTCCTGCCCCAGCCCTCGCCCGCCTGCTGCCGCGCCAGCGTCGTCAGCGTGCGGCCGGGACCCACCTCGAGCAGGATCGGTTCCTGGCTGCGGCGGCGGCCACCACGAGCGCGCTCCTCGCCCTCGCCTCCCTCGCTGCTCTCGCCGCTCCCGCCGCCCTCAGCGGGGCCCCGCAGCGCCCCGAGGGCGTCCGCGAAACGCACCGTCTGGCGCAGGTGGCGCGCCCAGTAGGCGGGGGCGACCGCCTCCGCGGGCGTGATCCAGCCGCCGGTCACGTTCGACAGCCAGGCGAGCCGCGGCGGCTGCCGCTCGACCGCGGCCACCTGCTCGCCGAACGCCGCCAGGATGGGATCCATCATCGCCGAGTGGAAGGCGTGCGAGGTGTGCAGCCGCCGGCAGGAAACTCCCTGCTCCTCGAGCCGCCGGCGCAGCGCGGCGACCGCCGCCGTGGCTCCCGAGACGACGCACGAGTGCGGGCTGTTGACCGCCGCCAGGTCGAGGAGGCCGGCGCCATCGCCGAGCAGCGGCACGACCGCAGCTTCGGGCAGCTCGACGGCGAGCATCGCCCCGGCCGGGAGCTGCTGCATCAGGCGGCCGCGCGCCGCCACCAGGCCGAGCGCCGCGGGCAGCGTGAACACCCCGGCCAGGCAGGCCGCCACCAGCTCGCCGACGCTGTGCCCCAGCATCGCCTGCGGCCGGATGCCCCACGCCATGTACAGCCGGGCCAGGGCGTACTCGACCGCGAACAGCGCCGGTTGCGCGATCTCGGTCCGCTCGAGCCTCGCCGCCGCCTCGCGCGCCGTTCCGCTCCGCGCTCGGCCCAGCCTCCCCGCCACCGCGCGCGCCGTCCCGCCCCCGGCCTCGTCGAGCCCCGCGGCTCCCTTGGGGTCTCGTCCGCTCTCTTGCCAGCCACCCTCCCGCGGGTACAGCAGATCGCGCAGGTCGCAGCCGAGGTGCGGCGCCAGCAGGTCGCTGCACTCGTCGAGCGCGGCGCGGAAGTCCGGCTCCCCGGCGTAGAGCTCCGCCGCCATGCCGGGGTACTGCGTGCCCTGGCCGGGGAACAGGAAGACCACCGGCCCGACCGTGCCGGCGTCCGGCGCGGTGCCGCTCGCCGCCGGCGACAGCGACAGCGACGGCGACGCCGAGCGGCTCCCGCGCAGCGCCGCCGCCGCCTCGCCATGGCTGGTGCAGACCACGATCCGCCGGCAGCGGAAGGCACGCCGTCCGACCTGCAAGGTGCGGGCGACGTCGGCGAGCTCGAGGTCCGGGCGCCGCTCGAGGTGCTCGGCCAGGCGCCGGCTGGCTTGCTCGAGCGCCTCCGGCGTGCGGGCCGACACCACCAGCAGCTGCGCCGGCCGCGACGGGGCCGCCGGCGCCGCCGGCGGCGCCTCCTCCATGACGACGTGGGCGTTGGTGCCGCCCATGCCGAAGGAGCTGACCCCGGCCCGCCGCGGCTGGCCATCGGCCGGCCACTCCGCCAGCCGGGCGTTGACGTGGAACGGCGTGCCGGCGAAGCGGATCTTCGGGCTCGGCCGGGTGAAATGCAGGCTTGGCGGAATCAGCCGGTGCTCGAGCGCCAGCACCGTCTTGATCAGCCCGGCGACGCCCGCCGCCGCGTCGAGGTGGCCGATGTTGGTCTTGACCGAGCCCAGCGCGCAGCGCCCCGCCTCCTCGGTGGCGCCGAAGGCCCGGGCCAGGCCGGCGATCTCGACCGGATCGCCCAGCTCGGTGCCGGTGCCGTGCGCCTCCACGTAACCGATCGTCGAGGGCTCGACCCCGGCCGCCGCCAGCGCCTCGCGGATCACCGCCGCCTGGCCCTCGACGCTCGGCGCGGTGAAGCCGACCTTGAGGTTGCCGTCGTTGTTGACGGCCGAGCCGAGGATCACGGCCCGCACCGTATCGCCGGCGGCGAGCGCCGCGTCCAGCCGCCGCAGCACCACCACCCCGGCGCCGCTGCCCCCGACCACGCCGCGGGCCGCCGCGTCGAAGGCGCGCGTGTGGCCGTCGGGCGAGGAGATCCCGCCTTCCTCGTACAGGTAGCCGCTGACCTCCCGCGCCTGCACCGAGACGCCGCCGGCGAGCGCCAGGTCGCAGTCGCCGCGCAGCAGCGCCGTGCACGCCATGTGCACCGCCACCAGCGACGTCGAGCAGGCGCTCTGCACCGCGGCGCTCGGGCCGGTCAGGTTGAGCTTGTAGGACACCCGGGCGCACAGGAAATCCGGGTTGTTGGCGATCGCGATCTGGTGCCGCCCGACGGCCGCCAGCACCGCGGGGTCGGTCAGCAGGTGCAGGACGTAGGTGTTCTCGGTCGCGCCGCCGAAGACCCCGATCCGGGCGCCGCCGCGGCCGGCGTCGTGGCCGGCGTCCTCGAGCGCCTCCCAGGCGCACTCGAGGAACAGCCGCTGCTGCGGATCGATGACCTGCGCCTCCCGCGGCGAGTAGCCGAAGAACGCGGCATCGAACTGGTCGGCGCCCGCCAGCATGCCGCGCGCCCTGACCAGCCGCGGATCGCCGAGCAGCGCCGCCGGGAAGCCCGCCGCCAGCAGCTCCGCGTCCGAGAAGAACCGGATCGATTCGACGCCGTCGCGCAGGTTGCGCCAGAACTCCGCGGCGTCTCCCGCCCCCGGGAAGCGGCCGGCGAGGCCGATCACCGCAACCGCCGCCGAGCCCGCCGCCGCGGGCCGGCCCGCGGGCTCGGACGGCCCGTCCGGCGCGGCCGCGGCGCCCGCCATGTCCGCCGCCAGGCCGGCGCCGCTCAGATGGGTGGCGAGGGCGGCGATCGTCGGATGCTGGAACAGGTCGATCAGCGGCACGCTGCGCCCCAGCGCCTCCTCCAGCCGCGCCTGGACCCGCGCCATCAGCAGCGAGTGGCCGCCCACCTCGAAGAAGTTGTCGTGCACCCCCACGTCGGCGAGACCGATCACCTCGCGCCAGACCGCCGCGATCGCCCGCTCCATCGCCGTGCGGGGAGGCACCAGGGCTTCTGCCGCGGCCGTCGCCGCCCCGGCGCCCGCCGCCGCCGCTCGTGCGCCCGCCACCGCCGCCGCACCCGCCGTCCACCCACCCGCCGCGTCCGCCGCCCACGCACCCGCCGCTCCCGCGGTCGCCGCCGCGCCGGCCGGCGCCCCTCCGCCCACCGCGCCCGCCGGCTCTGCCGCGCCGCTGCCGCCCCCCGGCGCCGCCTCCGGCGGCGGCAGGGCCTTCCGGTCGAGCTTGCCGTTGGCCGAGACCGGCCAGCGGTCGCGGAGCACGAACGCCGACGGCAGCATGTACTCCGGCAGCTTGCGCTGCGCGAAGCGCCGCAGCTCGCGCGCCGGCGGCGCCTCGCCCGCCGGGATCACGTAGGCCACCAGCCGGCGGTCTCCCGGCGTGTCCTCGCGCACCAGCACCACCGCCTCGCGCACCGCCTCGTGGGCGGCCAGCACCGACTCGATCTCCCCCAGCTCGATGCGGAAGCCGCGCACCTTGACCTGCGAATCCACGCGCCCCAGGAACTCGATGTTGCCGTCGGCGCCAAAGCGCGCCCGGTCGCCGGTCGCGTACAGGCGCTCGCCCACCCCGCCGCTCAGCGCATCCGGCCGGTAGGACCGCGCGGTCAGCTCTGGAGCGCCGAAGTAGCCTGCCGACAGGCAGTCCCCGGCGATATAGAGGTCGCCCGGCACGCCGATCGGGCACGGGTTGCCGGCGCCGTCGAGCACGAAGTAGCGGGCGTTGCGGATCGGCCGGCCGTAGGGGATGCTGGTCCACGCCGGATCGACCGCCGCGATCGGGAACCAGTTGGACCACACCGTCGCCTCGGTGGCCCCGCCCAACCCGATCACCCGCGCCCGCGGGAAGGCCTCGCGCAGACGGTCGGGCAGCGTCACCGGGATCCAGTCCCCGGAAAGGAACACCAGCCGCAGCGCTCCGGGTTGCTCTTGCCGCCCGGGCAGCTCCGGGTCCGCCGCTGCCGCGGGTGCCGCGGGCGCCGGCCGCGCCGCCGGCAGGTAAGGCACGAGCTGCTGCAGCGCCGCCGGCGCCGAGTCCCAGAACGTGATCGGTTCGGTGCGGAGGATGCGCACCAGCGTCTCGGGATCGCGCACCTCCTCGCTGCGCGCGATGCGCAGGCTGCCGCCGGCGGCCAGGATGCCGAAGACGTCGTAGACCGACAGGTCGAAGGACAGGGCGGTCAGGAACAGCAGCCGGTCCGCCGGACCGATCTCGAACGTTTCGTTGACCCACTGGATCAGGTTGAGGGCCGGCCGGTGGCGCACCATGACGCCCTTGGGCCGGCCGGTCGAGCCCGAGGTGAAGATGATGTAGGCGAGGTCGTCCGGCCCGGCGCGCCGCGGCAGCGGCGTGGCCGGCAGCGCCGCGAAGTCGGCAGCCGATCCCAGCGTCCAGGGAGCAGGGACCGCGGCGGACGCACCCGCGGCGGACGTACCCGCGCCGGCAGTTGCCGGAGCCTGGGTTCGGTCCGGTGCTCCCGCCACCTCGTCGACCGCGACGACGTGCGCCAGCGCCGGCAGCACCGGCAGCTCGGCGAGCAGCGGCAGCTGGGCGGCTTCGGTCACCAGGCAGGCGATGCCGCTGCTGGCCAGGATCCAGTGCAGGCGGTCCGGCGGCCAGCGCACCTCGATCGGCACGTAGGCGCCGCCGGCCTTGTGCACCGCCAGCACCGCCCCCACCATCTCGCAGCGCCGCTCGAGCAGGATGCCCACCAGCTTGCCGGGTCCGACGCCGGCGCGGACCAGCTGCCGCGCCAGGCGGTTGCTAAACCGGTCCAGCTCGCCGTAGCTCCAGCTCTCGCCGCCGAACACCAGGGCCGGCGCCGACGGTGCCCGCGCCGCCTGCGCCGCGAACGGCTCGTGCAGGCATTGCTCAGCCGCGGAACCGGCGGCGCTGTCGTTCCATTCGACGACCAGCTCCTGGCGCTCCGCCGCGGTGAGCAGCGGCAGCTCCGACAGGCGCCGGCCGGGCTCCGCGGCAAGCCCGGCGGCGAGCGCCGCGAACTGCCCGAGCAGCCGCTCGGCGGTGGCGGCGAAGAACAGGTCGCGGCAGTACTCGAGCACCGCGCGCAGCCGGCCGCCTCCCGCCGCGCCCGCCTCTTCCGCGAAAACCAGGTTGAGGTCGAACTTCGCCGTGCCGTGGTCCAGCTCCTCGCCGGCCGGCTCGAGGCCGGCCGCCGGGGCCGCCGCCACCGTCGGGGCCGAGGCGCCGGCGACAGGGGGGGAACCGGCTGGGGGCGCGCCGCCGGCGGCCGGGCGCTGGCTCTGCAGCATCAGCACCACCTGGAAGATGGGCGCATGGGAGAGGTTGCGCCGCGGCCGCAGCTCCTCGACCAGCTTCTCGAACGGCACGTCCTGGTGGGCGTAGGCGGCGAGCGTCGCCTCCCGCACCCGCGCCAGCAGCTCGCCGCCCGTGGGATCGCCGGCGAGGCCGATCCGCAGCACCAGGGTGTTGACGAAGAAGCCGATCAGGCCCTCGGTCTCCACCCGGTTGCGGTTGGCGATCGGCGTGCCGACGAGGACGTCCTCGCTGCCGGCGCAGCGCCCCAAAAGCGTCGAGAACGCGGCGAGCAGGGTCATGAACAGCGTCGCGCCCTGCCGCCGTCCGAGAGCGCGCAGCTCGCCGCTCAGGGCCGGCGGCAGCTCGGCCGCGCGCTGCGCGCCGCGGAAGCTCTGCACCGCGGGCCGCGGCCGGTCGAGCGGCATTTCGAGCAGCGCCGGCGCGCCCGCCAGCTGCCGGCGCCAGAAGGCGAGCTGCGCCTCCAGGGTCTCGCCGCGCAGCCAGCCGCGCTGCCACGCCGCGAAGTCGGCGTACTGGATGGGCAGCCCGGGAAGCGCGGGCCGGTTCCCGGCGGCGAACGCCGAGTAGAGCGCCGCCAGCTCGCCGAGCAGGACTCCCTGCGACCAGCCGTCCGACACGATGTGGTGGAGGACGAGCACCAGGATGTGCTCGCCGGCGGCGAGCCGCAGGAGCGTGGCGCGCAGCAGCGGCCCGCGCTCGAGGTCGAAGGGCCGGCGCGCGCAGGCCGCGGCGAGGCGCCGCCGCGCCGCCGCGCGCGCTTCCGCGGGTAGCGCCGCGAGCGCCACGACGGGCAGCGGCACCGGCCCCGCCGGCGCGATGACCTGCATCACCTCGTCGCCGGCGGCGGCGAAGGTGGTGCGCAGGCTCTCGTGACGGCGCACCAGCTCGGCCAGGGCGGCGGCCAGGGCCGGCACCGCCGGCACCGCCGGCTCGCCGCGGAGCCGCAGGACGGAGGGCAGGTTGTAGGCGGCGCCGCCGGCGCCCAGCCGGTCGAGGAACCAGAGCCGCTCCTGGCCGAAGGACGCCGGCAGCTTAAGGGGCGGCGGCCGGCGGCGCACCGCGCGCTCGATGGGCGGAGCGGCACGCCCCTCTCCCGCCGCCGGCGCGCGCCGGATGGCCGCCGCCACCCGGACCGCGAAGTCGGCGAGGGCGGGGGCCTCGAACAGTGAACGCAGCGGCATCTCGACGCCGCAGGCGTGGCGCACCCGCGAGATCACTTGCGTGGCGAGCAGCGAGTGGCCGCCGAGATCGAAGAAGCGGTCGTCGATCCCGATCGGCTCGACGCCCAGCACCTCCGACCATATGCCCGCCACCAATTCCTCGACCGGGTCGCGGGGAGCGGTGAACGCCGGGGCGTCGCCGGCCCGCCGCCGCTCCGGGGCCGGCAGGGCGCGGCGGTCCACCTTGCCGTTGGCGGTCAGCGGCAGGGCGTCGAGCAGCACGCACGCCTCGGGCACCATGTGGTCCGGCAGCCGTTGCCGCAGGTGGGCCGTGAGCGCCGCCGCGGTGGGGCGCTCGCCGCCGGCTGCCGCGGCGGCGCCGCCGGAGATGCCGGAGATCGCCGCGTAGGCGACCAGCCGCCGCCGCCCCGGGGTGTCTTCGCGCGCCACCACCACCGCTTCACGCACCTGCGGGTGGGCGAGCAGCGCCGCCTCGATCTCGCCCAGCTCGATGCGGAAGCCGCGCAGCTTGACCTGGTGGTCCAGGCGCCCCAGGAAGTCCAGCTCGCCGTCGGGGAGCTGCCGCACCAGGTCGCCGGTGCGGTAGAGCCGCTCGCCGAACCCGCCGCAGGGGTCGGGCACGAAGCTCCGCGCCGTCAGCTCGGGACGCGCGAGGTAGCCGCGGGCGAGGCCGGCCCCGCCCAGGCACAGCTCGCCGGGAACGCCGACCG
>DATKFK010001196.1:0-7622 GCA_035544375.1 Thermoanaerobaculia bacterium | reverse complement strand
GCCGGGCTGCTTGCCCCAGCCCGTGACCAGGACGTCGTGCTGCTGGCCGATCAGCTCGCGGTTGAGCTCCTGCTGGATGCCCTCCTCGAGCGCGAAGAGGCGCTGCAGCCGCTCGGCGGCGACTTCGCGGTCCACCTCCCCATCGAGGCGCGGCGCCGCCGTTCCGGGCCGCGGCGAGTAGAGGAAGGCGAAGACCGAGGCGAAGCGCGCCTCGCCCAGCAGCTCGAGGGTCGCTTGGAAGTCCTCTTCCGTCTCGCCCGGAAAGCCGACAATGATGTCGGTCGACAGCGCCAGGCCCGGCCGCGCCCGCCGTAGCTGGGTCACCAGGTCGAGATACTCCGCCCGGGTGTATCCCCTTCCCATCCGCCGCAGCACCCGGTCCGATCCTGATTGGGCCGGCAGGTGCAGGTACGGGCAGATGTTCGGATGCTTCCCGACCTGCTCCACCATGCGCGGCGTGAAGTCGCGCGGGTAGGAGGTCACGAACCGCAGCCGCAGCAGGCCTGGCAGCGCCGCCACTCGCTCGAGCAGATGGGAGAAGTCGAGGCCAGGCGCAGGTCCGGGCTCGCGCCAGTGGTTGACCGTCTGTCCCAGCAGCTCGATCTCGACGAACCCGTAGTCGAGGAGGTGTTCGACCTCGCGCACGATCTCCGCCAGCGGCCGGCTGCGCTCCGGCCCCCTGGTCTGCGGCACGATGCAGAAGGTGCACCGCTTGTTGCACCCTTCGACGATCGTGACCATGCCCTTGTGCTCCCCATCACGCACCACCGTATCGAGGTCGTAGGCTCGGTGCTCGGGAAAGCCGGTGCGCACCACGCGGCGGCCGGCCCGCGCTTCGGCAACCACCTCCCGCAGCTCGCCCACCCTTGCCGGACCCAGAACGAAGTCGAGATCGGGCACCCGGTCCAGTGCCTTCTCCCCTTCCTGCTGCGCGACGCAACCGCACAGGCCGATGAGCAGCTCGCGGCGTTCCCTCTTGAGCAGACGGTACTCGCCCAGGCGCGAGTAAACCTTGTGCTGAGCTTTCTCACGCACGCTGCAAGAGTTGAGCAGGATGATGTCGGCTTCGCCCGGGTCGCGCGTCGGCAGCACGCCCTGCTGCATCAGCTGGCCGGCCATCCTCTGGCTGTCCAGCTCGTTCATCTGGCAGCCCCAGGTCTCGATGAAGGCGCGGCGCGGCGCCACGCCGCGCTCACCTCTGTCCGCGCTCACCGGCCATTGTCCTTGTAGATCGGGGTCTCGATCGGCTGGGTGGGGTCCACCGGCTTCTCTTCCTTGGGTTCGAGGTCCACCCCTTCGCGCAGCCATCCTGGAAGAGCGCCGGCGGTGCGGCCTTCTTCGAGGAAGTCCGTCAGCTCCTTCTTGGCCGCCTGCACCGCGGTCCGGCTCTCGCGCAGCTCGTCGAGGGCCCGGTCCCATGCCGGCTTGATCTGGCCGTCCCGGACATAGGGATCGTCCTCGGCGTAGAAACGGCGCCGCAACAGGGCGACGTCGTCCTCGAGCTCCTTGATGCGGTCGGCCGCTCTGTGCCACCGCTGCCGGATATCGAGCGCCCTGCCGCGCCAGTACCTCTCGTCGCGCTGGACCGGCACGGCGGGCCCGGCCCCGGCCGTCGCCGCCGCCGCGCCCGCGGGTGGCTGGGCCGGCTGCGGCGGGACGGTCTTCTTCTTCGGATCGGCGACCGTCAGCTGGCCACCCTTCGCATAGCGATGAATAGTTTTATTATTAATTATGATACGCGGTGGTGCTGTCTCGGCCTTGCGCTCGCGCTCGGCCTTCGCAGCCTGGGCCAGGCTCAGCTGCGCATCGGGATCGTAGTCGGCGGTGTCGACCACGATGAGAGACGGATCGGACGTCTTTGGGGCTGCCCCGCCGGTCGCGCTCGCGGCGGCCGCGGCGCCCGCTTCGCCCGGAGAGGCAGCCGCCGGCGCTTTCGCGGCGGCCGGCGCGGCAGGCGTTGCCGGCGCGGTAGGAGGCCTGGTCGCCGCCGCGTCCGCCGGCGCCGGCGCCGGCTTGAGCGGCCCTGCCGTATTGCCCGCGCCAGCCGCCGGCGGTACGGCGGGATTGGAGCCGTTGGTGCCATTGGCGCCATTGGCGGTGACGGCCGGCTGCAAGGGCTGCAAGGGCACCACGGCTCCGGGAGGTGCGGCCGGCAGGGTGCTCGTCTGCCCGCCCGCCTGCGCCGCACCCGGAGCCGCAACGCCAGCCGCTGCCGCCGGCGCCCCTGCCTGAGCCGCGGCCGGAACCGCAGGCGCGGCCGGCGCCGCCTGGGCCGCCTTGGGTTCAGCTTCGCTGCTGTGGTGGGTGGGGACGGCTCCGGTGGGGGCCGCCCCGGCTTGCCGGCTGGACGGCGGTGCATTGCCGGCATCCTTCTGGATCTGTGGCCGATTGTCTGGGCGAGTCGCCGGCGCGGGCGCCTGGGAACAGGCGGTCGCGCTGGCAGCGGCGAGGCCGGCCGCCGCCACCGCCAGAGCCAGAAGGCCGTGCTTCATCGCCAGACGAGAATAGCCTAAACCGCGCCCGAAGGCACGACCGCCGCCGCGAAGAATCGCTCGACCTCCTGCTGTACCTCGCCTGAGGTGCTGAAGCCCATGCAGCGGCCGGCCAGCTCGGTCAGCTCGGTGATGGCCATTCGCCGCAGCCACGTCTTGATCTCGGGGATGCGGCGCGGGCTCATCGACAGCCGCCGCAAGCCCATGCCGATCAGCAGCAAGGCGTGGCGGGTGTCGGCGGCCATCTCGCCGCACAACCCGACGTCGATGTTGGCGCCGCGCGCGCTGTCGATGACGTGTCGCAGCATGCGCAGCATCGCTGGATGGAGCGGCTGATACAGGCTCGCCACGTGCTCGTTGTTGCGATCCACCGCCAGCGAGTACTGGATCAGGTCGTTGGTCCCGATCGAGAAGAAATCGGCCTCGCGCGCCAGCAGGTCGGCCATCACCGCGGCAGCCGGCACCTCGATCATGATTCCCAGCCGCAGGTCGCGCCGGAACGGCAGTCCCTCGCGGTCCAGCTCCGCGGCCATCTCGGCGGTGAAGGCGCGGAAGCTGCGCAGCTCGTCCAGGGTGCTCACCAGCGGCAGCATCACCCAGAGGTCGCCGTACAGCCCGGCACGCAGCAGGGCCCGGACCTGGGTGCGGAAGATGTCCGGCCGGAAGAGCGTCAACCGGATGCCCCGCAGGCCGAGGACCGGGTTCTCCTCGTGGGTCTCCATCACCTCGCGCGCCAGCTTCCGGCCGCCCAGGTCGTAGGTGCGGATGACCGCCGGATGGGGCGCCGCCGCCTCGATCAGCCGGCGGTAGATGCCCAGGTGCTCCTCCTCGGTCGGCAGCAGCGGGCTCTTCTCGATGTAGAGGAACTCGCTGCGGTAGAGCCCGATGCCGGTGGCGCCGAAGCAGATCCCTTCCTCCACCTCCTCCGGCAGGTCGATGTTGGCCATCAGCGACACCGCGACGCCGTCCCGGGTGACCGCCGGGAGCTCCCGCGTCATCATCAGGTCGCGGTCGCGGCACTGCAGGTCGAAGTGCCGCGCCCGGTAGCGGGCGAGCATCTCGGAGGTGGGGTTCAGGATCACGGCGCCCTCCTCCCCGTCCACGATCAGCGGCACGTCGTCGACCAGCTCCTTGGTCAACCCCGTCAGCCCCGCCACCGCCGGCAGGTTGAGAGAGCGCGCGATGATGGTGGTGTGCGAGGTGCGCCCTCCTGACTCGATGGCGAAGCCGGCCACCCGCTTGCGGCCCAGCCGGATCGCGTCGGAGGGAGTCAGGTCGTCGGCGACGACGATCGTGTCGGGCGCCAGCTCGGTGGTTTCGGCGTGAGCGGTCCCCTGCAGGCAGCGCAGCAGGTGCCGGGCGACGTCGGTCAGGTCGGCGCCGCGCTCGCGCAGGTAAGCGTTGTCCATCTGGGCAAAGCGCTGGTCCAGCTCCTCGGCGGTCTTGTGCACCGCCCACTCGGCGTTGACCTTCTGGGTGCGGATGCGCTCCTCCACCCGGCCAAGGAACTTGACGTCCCCGAGCAGCAGCAGGTGGGCGTCGAAGATGCCGGCGAGATCGCTGCCGAGGTCCTCGCCGACCTCGCCGCGAGTGCTCTCGAGGTCTCGGCGCGCGAGGACCACCGCTTCCATCAGGCGCGCCACCTCCGCGTCCACCTGCTCCTCCTGGACCGGCTGGCGGAAGATGTCCTGCGCCCGGGTCTCGACGATCACGGCGCGGCCGATCGCCACGCCCGGCGAGACCCCCATGCCGCGGACGACTCGCATCCCGCCGGCCGGCGGGGCCTCCGCGAGCTCCTGGCGTCCCGACAGGTCCGGCGCCTCCGGCGTCTCGGCCATCTCCTCCATCAGCTCTCCTCTTCGAAGCGGTTGGCGATCAGGCCCGACACCGCCTTGATGCACTCGCCCTCGTCCTCGCCCTCGCAGCGGATGGTCAGGCGCGTGCCCTGGCCGGCGGCGAGCAGCAGCACGCCGAGGATGCTCTTCGCGTCCACCTCCTCGCCGTCCTTGGTCACCGTCACCCGGCTCTGGAAGCGTCCGGCGGTGTTGACCAGCTTGGCGGCGGCGCGCGCGTGGAGCCCGAGCCTGTTGACGATTTCCTCCTCGCGCTCAACCATGCGGCTTTGCCGCTCCCAGCAACGAGCCGCCGGCGATCGCGGCGGACCCGCCGCCGATCGTAGGGGTGGCATCCACCTTCTCCGCCGGGCCGGGAACGGCAGCGCCGGTCGAGACGCTTGCAGCATTGTCGCATCTCTTTTCGGCCAGCTGATCGCTGGCCAGGCAGACGCTCTTCTGCGTCTTGGCCTGCAGCCACCGCGCCAGCTCCTTGAGGTTGCCTCCCTGGCGCGGCTGGCAGGCGAGGCGCATCACCATCGGCAGGTTGACCCCCGACAGGATCTCGACCCGCCCCTCGACGAGGAACGAGGAGGCGACGTTGCAGGGAGTGCTGCCGAACATGTCCGTCAGGATCAAGACCCCCTGACCATGGTCCAGACGCTCGACCGCAGCTCTCACCTCGGCCTTCAGCTTCTCGACCGGTTCGTTCCAATCGAGGCCCAGGGCCTCGAAGTCGGGCAAGGGCCCGGCGATCTTTTGCGCCGCGGCCAGCAACTCGCCGGCCGCACCTCCATGCGTGAGAATCAACGTACCGATCATTTCGTTCCGTCGGACCTTGCGGTCCTATCCCCCCTAGAGCAACAAGGTTCAGCCCGATGAGCTTCCCGGATCGTCTCCTCGAGAGGACGGGATGCCGAGCCCGCTATCGCGCGATGTCGCGATGGATGAGGCGCCCCTCCCAGCCGCTGGCGTCGAGCCGCTGTTTCAGCCGCTCGCAGACCGCCACCGAACGGTGCCTCCCACCGGTGCATCCCACCGCCACCGAGAGATAACTGCGATTCTCGCGCCGATAGCGGGGTAAAAGGAAGCCCAGCAGGTCGGCGAGCCGGCTGATCAGCTCCTCGAAGTCCGGTTGCTGCGCGAGATACTCGAGCACCGCCGCATCCTGCCCGGTCTGCTCCCGCAACCCCGGCACGAAATGCGGGTTGGCCAGGAACCGGACGTCGAACAGCAGGTCGCTGCCCGCCGGGATGCCGTGCTTGAAGCCGAAGCTCACCAGCGAGACCACCATCTCGGGCTCTTCCCCGGCGGCGGCAAAGGCGCGGTACACCTGGCTGCGGGTTTCGTGGATCGACCATTGGCTGGTGTCGAACACCAGGTCCGCCCGCGGCCGCACCTCGGCGAGCAGCTCGCGTTCGCGCTGGATGCCGGCCAGCGGCGGCTGGTCCGGGGCCAGGGGATGCGGGCGCCGTGTCTCCGAGAATCGCCGCACCAGGACCTCGTCGCTGGCCTCCAGGAAGAGGAGCGTCGGACGCGCCTGGGCGCACCGGGCCGCCGGTGGCGGACCGGCGGCGGTGGCCGCCGGCAGCTCGCCGGCAGGCGCCTGCGCCGCCGCCGCCGGCTGCAAGGGCTGGGCGAAGCAGGCGCGGTCGATCTCGGCGATGAGCTTGGGAAACTCCTCGGCGAACCCCGGCGTCCGCAGATCGGCCACCACGGCGATCCGCTCGTGGCCGAACACCAGCTCCCCGGGGCGCTCCAGGAACTCGCGCAACAGCGGCAGCGGCAGGTTGTCGACCGTGTAGAAGCCGAGGTCCTCGAAGCACTTGGCGACGACGCTCTTGCCCGAGCCCGAGAGGCCGGTGATCAACACCAGGCGCAGGCGTTCCTGCGGCAGGCCGGCGCCCTCGCCGCTCTGCGCCGCCGCCGCGGCCGCCGGCGTGCCCGAAGTCTCTGCCTTGCCCGGCTCCGTCCGCTCAGCGGGCGGGAACCTTTCGATTGCGCTCAAGCTCAGCCTCGAGTTTGCGCGCGAACTCGCGCGCCGAATGGTGCCCCTGCAGCTTGAGCACGTGGTTGCGCGCCGCGATCTCGACCAGGATGCCGACGTTGCGGCCCATGGCGACCGGCATCCGGATGTAGGGGCAAGGGACGTCGAGAATGTGGAACACCGACTCGTCCAGGCCGAGGCGGTCGTACGCCTGTCCCGGCTGCCAGTGCTCGAGCTCGATCACCAGGTCGATCGTCTTGCGCTCCCGTACCGAGGCGAGACCGAAGAGGTCCTGGACGTTGATGATGCCGATGCCGCGCAGCTCCATGTGCAGCCGCAGCGGTCCTTCGCTGAAGCCCACCAGCTCGCCGCTCGGATAGCGCTTGACGTAGACGCGGTCGTCGGCGACCAGGCTGTGCCCGCGGCTGATGAGGTCGAGGGCCGACTCGCTCTTGCCGACGCCGCTGTCGCCGATCAGCAGCACGCCCAGGCCGTAGATGTCGAGCAGCACGCCGTGCAGGCAGGTCGAGGGCACCAGGTGGTCCTCGAGGAAGTAACTGATCGCCTTGATCACGGTCGACGACAGCGCCGTCGACGACAGCACCGGCAGCTCGGCCTTCTGGCAGCTCTCGAGGAACCCCGGCAGCGGCGGCAGCCCCTTGGTGATGACGAAGACCGGCACCGGCAGGCTGGCGATGACGTCGAAGCGCCGCAGCCGCTCTCCCTCGTCGAGCGTCATCATGTACTCGGTCTCGCTCTCGCCGACGATCTGCACCCGCCCCTGCTTGATGTAGGCGAAATAGCCGGCGAAGGCGAGCCCGGGCTTCTGCACCCGTGGATGGGTGATGGGATTGTCCAGGTGCGACTCTCCCGACAACACGCGCAGGTTGAGGCTGGCGAGCTCCTCGCCCAGCAGCTCGCGCACCTTGACCGGCGCCGGCACGATGGCGGGCGGCGGGTTCTGCATTCAGACGCTCTCTTTCAGGAAATCGTAGATGGCGCCGCGGTCTTCGAGGCGCAGCAGGGTTTCGACGTGACGATCGGCGCGCACCCAGCGCGAGATCCGGGCCAGCGTCTGCAGGTGCTCGGCCGGGCTGTCGTCCGGCGACAGGACCAGGAAGAACACCGCCACCGGCTTGCCGTCCGGCGCATCGAAGTCGACGGGCGGCCTGGCGATGCCCACCGCCAGGATGCCTTGCTCCAATCCTTTGAGCTTGCAATGGGGGATCGCCACCCCCTGGCCGATGCCGGTCGAGCCGAGCTGCTCGCGCTCGAGGAGCGCGCGGTAAAGCGCGCCGGCGTCCTTCACCA
>DATKFK010001195.1:0-2804 GCA_035544375.1 Thermoanaerobaculia bacterium | reverse complement strand
CCGGCTCTCCACGGTCGCAGATGTCCTTCGATAAGATCCAGTCGCGAGTCGCCGGCAAGACGGAGGCCGAGGTGGAACAGATCCTCGGCAAGCCGGACACACGCGAGGTCCGGCTGGTGGACGACGACGTATGGATCTGGTGGGACTACACGTTCCTCGATGGCGCGCAATACGCACCCGAGCTGCGTGGCCAGATCGTCCATCTGGAGATCACCTTCGACAAGCCTCCGGGAGTTGAGGGCCGCGACCTGCCGAAGGCCGGCTGGCGTGTCGGCGGGCCTTTCTCGGTTAACTTTTCACGGCGAGCCCCTCACGGCTGACGTCGAGCTGGCCGCCCTGGCAGCAGGTTAGGTGCTTGCAGGGCGTGTGGGCTACGCCTTCCGGATCAACCGGAACCCGAACAGGTAGGAGCGGAAGGCCTCCGGCCGGTCGGGGACGACGGGACCGCGCTCCGGGGACACCCGGACGCCCGGGGCGAGGCGTGCCGGCTCGCCGATCCCCACCCAGCGCGCGGGGTCTCCCTGCCGCTCGACCCATTCGAGCACGCCGAAGCGCAGCAGCATCTGGTCCGCCAGGGTCCGGTGGCGCCGCGCCCTGGCGGCGGTCGTCGCCAGCGCGCTGTCGATGCGCAGCATGAGGGTCCGCACCGGTTCGTCGAGGTGATGGGCGAGGGCTCCTGGCAGGCCGCGCTCGGCGGACATGGCGTCGAGCGCCGACCACGCCCGCAGCCATTCGTCGAGAGTGGGAACGGCGAACCCTTCGCCCAGCAGGGCGGCGAAGCGCTGCGCCTCGGCGGGCAGGATGCCGGTGAGCAGGGCGCGGTGGTAATTCTCGGAGGTGACGTGGGCCGGCGCGACGTGCGGGTTGAGCGCCAGCAGGTGGTCGTACCAGGCGGCGTCGAACCCGCGGCCCGGCGCCTGGCGCTGGCAGCGCTCGAGCTGCAGCTTCGACACCGGCAGCCAGTGCATCCAGGCGGCGATCGCTTCCACCCAGACCAGCGGGAAGCCGGTGGGGTCGATCTCGAACGGCAGCGGCAACTCCGGGGCCCTCGGCGCCTCCCCGGCGAGCAGTGCCGCCTGCTGGCGGTCGGCGGCCATGCGGTGAAAGACACCGGCCGCGGCGTGATTGTTGGGTGCCGCCGTTCAGGGATCGACGACCGCGAGCCGGTAGTCGCCGAGGGGCTCCGCCGACGGCTGGTCGGCGTCGAGCACCCTGAGCCGGTACTGGCCGGGAGCCAGCTGCCGCCGCGCCAGGACGAGCACCAGGGTCCGCGCGTCGACGACCTTCACCGCCGGAACCGGCAGGGAAGGTCCGGCAGGCGTGCCGGCGGTACCGGCCGTGCCGGTGGTGCCGGCCGCGGCGGCGAGCAGCTCGACACGGAAGCGGAGGTCGGGTTGGGGGCGCGCCAGGCGCAGGAGCAGGGTGGTGGCCGCGGCCCCGGCGTGCACGGTGGCCGGCGGGACGGCAGGCGGCTCGGCGGTCCCGCGCTGGGCCTCGGGCGCAAAGAGATCGATCGTTTCGGGCGGCATCTCCGGCGCGGCGAGCTGGCGGGCGATGATCCAGAGCGGCACGGCGACGAGGGCGGCCGCGGCGAGCATCGCGGCGGCAGCGAGCGGGCTCGAACGATGCCACCAGTCTTTTCTGACGGCGAATTCGGCCGCGCCCGGCCTCCCGGCCGGCTCCGAGGTCCCCGGCAGGCGCGCGCGGATCTCTCGCCAGGACGCCTCGGCCGCCGCCGCATCGGCGGTCTCGAGAGCGGCGTCGGGCGCCTCCAGGAAGGAAGGCAGGTCGAGCAGCAGGCGCGCGCAGTGGCGGCAGACCGCCAGGTGCTCCTGGACACCCTCCTCGGCGGCCGGGGTCAGCTCGCCTCGGTGGTAGGCGGTCAGCGTTTCGGGACTGGGGTGAGCGCCGGGCCCTTGACGCTGCCGGGCCTCGCTCGCCAGCTCCCGGAGCGATTTGGCAACGCCGTCCGAGTCATCGTTCATAGGGCACCTTGGGTCTCTTCGCCGTCCGGCCGATCGGGGAAGTCCACCCGCAAGCGCTTCTGGGCCTGGTGCAGGTGAGCTTTCACCGTCTCGATCGAAATGCGCATCAGCGCGGCGATCTCGCGGTACTTGAGGTCTTGGTACAGCCGCAGGTACACGCAGCGCCGCATCTGCGGGGGGAGCAGCGTGAGGCTGGCACGCAGCCTCTCGACCCGCTCCCGATGCAAGGCCACGTCCAGCGGGCCGGGTTCGGTCGCGCTCAACGCCGCGATGGTGTCGGGTGGTCTCGTGGACTGATTCTCGGCCAGGTCCTCGATCGATTCCTCGAAGGCGTCGCGCTTCGCCGCGCCGCGGTGCCGTAGCTCGTTGCGATAGACGTTGGCGGCGATCTCGTAGAGCCATGTCGCGAATCGGGATGCGTCGTTCAGGCGCCCGATGCCTAGAAAGACCCTGACGAAGGTCTCCTGGGTGAGCTCCGCGCACTCGTCGGAGGAAAAACCGCGCACCGCGAAGAATCGGACGACCCGCCGCTGGAAGAGCTGGTAGAGCTCGTGGCAGCCGCGCTGGTAGTCGGTCCCGGCCTGGATCTGCTCGACCAGGAGGACGACTCGATCGATTGCCGAGGTCGGCAAGGTCATCCGCCTGCCGTGTGTCCTACGGCGAGGTCTCTAACCAAATCCGGCGCCGGCGGTTCTTCCGTGACTGAGTCATGGCGAAAGGAGTCTAGCCCAGATGCCGACCGTTACCGCGAAGGTCAACCGATGGGCGCTGCTCATCGGCATCGACCGATACGACAACTTCCCGCCGCACGCCCAGCTC
>DATKFK010001194.1:0-10331 GCA_035544375.1 Thermoanaerobaculia bacterium | reverse complement strand
TGCTTGACCACGGGAGCATAGACCAGGGCATAGGGCCGCCGCCTCGCCATGATGACCTGAATTGTGACTATCGAAGCGGGGCATGTCAACTGACTTCGGGCAGTCTCCGAGCGTTACCGCTCCGGCGATCCTGGCGGCGGTGCTGGCGAGCGGCGCTCTCGTAGCCTCGAGGCGGCGGGAGGTGCAGACGGGGCGTCACCGCGCAGGGTGGGCCGTCCGACACAGATGTGCGGGGATCGATGGTGATACGGTCCAGCTGGCCCATGCCGTGAGGCCAACCCGTGGCGGAGGCACCCGCGCCTCCGCCACGGCAGATCGCTGCCCCTCCGCCAGGTCAGTGTGCCGGCGGCGTCGGCGGGATGCAGGGCTTGGCCGGCCCCGGCACGTCGATGCCCTGGTTCTTCAGGTGCTCGAAGTAGTACAGGTTGGCGAACGCGTCGTTGATCGGCGTGGCGGCAGAGTAGACCAGCTTGCAGGCGTCCGGATGACACCCGCCACCCAGCGTGTTGGCCGCGCTGGTGCAGACCGGGCAGGTGCAGGACGCGTGCTTCAGGTCCTTAGCGTCGACGGTGCAGGGTGCGCCATAGCACCACGCCCACCGCGTATCGCTGCTGGTACATTTCTGCGTCTTCTCGCTGGTGTTGAAGTAGTTCGAATAGGTTGACATCAGCGACGCCCCGGCGGGCGGCAGGTTCGTCTGGCTCCTGCCGGGATCCGTGCACGCCGCGGGCCCCATCGACCACCCCTGCTCGACGACGCAGTCGCAGCTCACCGTATCGGTGCTGCCCGCCACCGGCTTGCAAAGGGCCTTGATGCAGAGCGCATAGGCGCCGTTGCAGAACACCGCTCCCCCGGCACCAAGCTTCGTGTCGCACTGCGGCCCCGCCAGCGCCGGAACCGCCGTCAGACAGCCAAGCAAAAGCACGAGTGAACCCTTCCCGATCATCCTCAACCTCCCTCTCTCTTGAGAACGGCAATCATGAAGGAAAGGGCCTGCCCCTGCGGCTGCGGCCACACCTTCCCCCCGGTAACCCAGGTGCAGTCCGTCTGTCGACCGGGACAAAAGTGCAGTGGCGTCACGCGACCTCGCTGACTCACGATGGGGAGGCGCCGGCGCCTCCAGCCGAGTGGTTGCTGGCGCTGTCCAGCGCCGCATGCGAGCTTATGGCTCGATGTCCCAGGAATGTTCCCAGGAAGCCAGCGGCCGCTGGCGCTTGAGCAGTGGCAGGTACATGCGCTGAAGCTCAAGGACAATTGCCACCTTCTCCTTGAGTGACATCTGAGTTCGCCGTGCGTGCAGCCGCGCCTTCTCTGCATGCAACCTGCTCATCAGCTCCTGGGTCGGTCGAGACCTGCGCCGCCGCATGTCTAGGGCTCCAGCTTAAATCGATGGAGGAGGTTCCTTAGAAGACCCTGATCCGTTCCCGCCGCGTCGATAAGCGCCGCAGCGCGCTCCCGGCGTTTCGAGGCCACGCGCGGTGACGCAGGAGAGCTTGTCCCTGCCGACGTGGCAAACGTCGGGCTGCACGATCGTCGTCGGCGACAGCAGGACGTCGAGCGGCGCCGCGTAGGCCACTCCTTCCCGCACCTGGAGGTGGAAGAAATAGAGGAAGCTGCCGACGACGAACTGGTGGTCGGGGCTGGGCGCCGGCGTCATCGTGTGCTCGCCTTCCAGGATCTCGTGGCGGTTTCCGTCATCGGGGAAACCGAGATAGTCCTCGTAGGTGAGGGCGATCGGGAGCGGGTGGGGCACGGGCATCGCAGCTCGATTCTAGCCCAGCCCGTCCGCCGCCGGTCGTTAAGCCGCGATGTCCGCGGATGCCGCCATCTTCGGCATCGCCGGCGCCAAGGCCGCCGCCAGCGCCGCCAGCGGTTCGGCAAGAGCCTCGTCTGCGGACGGCAGTGCCGCTTCGGCAAATGCCGCGTTTTCAGGCGGCAGGGCTGGCTTGGCGGTTGCCTCGTTTTCCGCCGGCAGGTCCTCGCCGGTCGGCAGGAAGCAGGCGCGGTCACGCCCTTCGTGCTTGGCCTCGTACAGCGCCTGGTCCGCGGTGGCGAGCGCGCCATCCCAGTGCGAGGTGCCTTCCTGCGGCGGTCGCCAGTTGAACGCGGTCCAGCCGAGGCTGCAGGTGAGCTTCACGGCCAGGTCCCCGCCCTCGACCGTGAGATGGCTCGGCCGCTCCCGCACCGTCGCCAGGATGCGCTCGACGACCTCGGGAATGCGCTCCCTGTGAACCTGTGGCAACAGGACCAGGAACTCGTCGCCACCCCAACGCGCCAGCTTGTCGTTGCCGCGCACGCACCGCCTCAGCAGCTTGGCCACATGCTTGAGGGCCGCGTCGCCGGCGGCGTGGCCATAGGTGTCGTTGACGATCTTGAAGTGATCGACGTCGATCATGATGACGGCGGCGCACCCGCTGCGGTCTTCGGTACGCCGGCTCGAGTGCTCATGGCCACGCCACCTGGCTGCCGCTGCAACCTGGTCGAGCAGGTAGCGGCGATTGTGCAGGCCAGTGAGTTGATCGGTCTCGGTGAAGTCCTGGAGCAGACGGCTCATGGCTTCGAGGTCGCGGGTGACCCGTGTCAGCTCCTCCACCCGGGCGTCCGCTTCGTTCTTCAGCCGCTGGTTGAGCTGGGTGCTGGCCAGCAGCTTGCGCGTGTTGGCCAGCAGGAACAGCGAGGCGCCGAACAGCAACAGTAGCTGCAATGCCGCCACGAAAAAGGTGCGGTCCCCCAGCCCGATCTGGTACATGACCGCCAGCCCGGTGAAGTAAAGGAGCGCGGCGCCGGCGCCGAGGGTGACGGCCAGTCGCAGGCGGAGGTGGGTCACCGCCGCGCCGAGACAACCGAGATACATGACGAACCAGGGGCTCGCCACGCCGCCAGTGGCGCACGCGATGGCGGTCACCAGGACGATGTCACAGGCGATCCACCAGGCGGCCAGGTCGGCCCGCCGGTTCTCCCGCGCGGCCCGCCGCGCCAGCAGCGAGAACCAGCCTACGCTCAGAATGCCGGCGCCGAAGATCGCCACGCCCCAGATGAAGTGGACGTCGAAGATGCCCGACACCTTGGTCAGGAGCATCGCCAGGCCGGCCACGGCATAGGTGAGCGCGCGGTTGCGCTGCGTCACCAGCTCCGAATGGAGAAACCCGTCGTCGAGTTTTCCCGGGCGCCGGGTCCTCCCGCGGGCGCCGGCTGGGTCGGGCGGCAGAAGAGGCGTGTGTTCCGTCAGCATGGCGAGTCCCTCCGTGAGGGCCGCGTCACGAGCCTGCCGCTCGTGCCAGCCCTGCCATGCAACTCTGCCTCGGCGAAGCCGTCCCACCAATCGGCGGGGCACCGCCAAACCGTGCCGGAGACGCGGCCGAACCGTTGTCGGAGCTCGTCCTACATGTCGCCATGCCGCGCCGCCCAGACTGGCGCGGCCGGCCCGGCGGCGCTCCTCGGTCGGCAGGGCCCGTCAGCCCGGCAGCTCGAAGCGGTAGCCGACTCCCGGCTCGGTGACGATGAGCACCGGGCGCACCGCATCCCGCTCGATCTTGCGCCGCAGGTTCGCCAGGTGGACGCGGAGATGCGCCCGGAACCTGTCTTCGCCGGCCCCTCCCCAGACCGCGGCGAGCAGCTGGGGATGGGTCAGCGTCCGCCCGGCCTGGGTGACCAGCGCCCGCAGCAGCTCCCACTCGATCGGCGTCAGGTGAAGCGCGCGTCCCTGGCGCTTGAGGGTGCGCCCCGCCAGGTCCAGCACCAGTCCGCCGCCGATCTCGATCGGTTGCGCCGGAGGTTGCCGCGGCGCCCGGGCGCGGCGCAGGCAGGCGAGCACCCGCGCCCTGAGCTCCAAGGCGCTGAACGGCTTGGTGATGAAATCGTCGGCGCCGGCCTCGAGCAGCTGCACCATGTCGCGCTCCGACTGCATCACCGACAGCACCACGATCGGCACGCTCGACCACTTGCGGAGCTCCCGGCAGACCGTGATGCCCGGCAGGTCCGGCAGGCCGAGGTCCAGGACGACGATGGCGGGGTTTTCCGCCGCCGCGAGCGCCAGCCCGGCGCGGGCGGTCGCCGCTTCCAGCACCCTGAGATCGAGCTCGAGCGCCTGCTTGACGATCTGGCGGATCTGCGCCTCGTCCTCGATGATCAGCATCGCTTCGCCGGCACGGGGATCGGTAGGCATGCTCGACTCACGACGGGGAGGTCGCGGCGCCGGCGCGGCCGGCGGCACGCCTTTCCCGCCAGTTGTAGGCCAGCACCAGGAGCGGCGGTTGCAGCACCCGCGTCAGCCCGGCGAGCACCAGCGAGCCGCCGATCACCACCACCGCCAGCGGCTTCTGGGTCTGCGCGCCGATCCCCTGCGAGACCGCCGCCGGCAGCAGGCCGAGCATCGCCACCAGCGTGGTCATCAGCACCGGCCGGAAGCGCTGCTCGGCGGCGATGCGCGCCCCCTCGGCGCCGAGCTTCCCCTCGGCCCACTGGACCTGCGCGTAATTGACCATCAGGATGGCGTCCTGGATGGCGACGCCGAAGATCGACACGAAGCCCATCGCCGCCGAGACCGAGAAGTTGATGCCGGACAGCAGCAGCGCCGCCAGGCCCCCGGCGCACGCCACCGGGATGTTGATCAGCACCACGACGCTGTAGAGCCAGTCCTTGACCGCGGCATAGACCAGCAGCGCGATCAGCAGCAGGGTCAGCGGGATGATCACCAGCAGGCGGCCCTCGGCCTCGTTGAGCTCGTTGATCTCGCCCGCCCACTGGTAGTTGGTGCCGTACGGCAGCTTGACCCGCCGGGCGATGCGCCTGGTGGCCTCGGCGATCGAGCCGGCGAGGTCGCGCCCGCGCACCGAGAACTTGACCGGCGCATAGCGCCGGCCGTCCTCGCGGTAGATCACCGACGGCCCGTCCTCGAGCGAGATCCTGGCCAGCTGGCCGAGCGGGACCTGGCTCCCGTCCGGTGCCGCGACGGTGATCTGACGGATGCCGTCGACGTCGCGCCGGTAGGGCTGCGCCCAGCGCACCACGACGTCGAAGCGCTTCTCGCCCTCGAAGACCTGGGTCACCGCCTGGCCGCCGACCGCGGCCTGCACCACCGCCTCGACGTCGCCCGTGTTCAGGCCGTAGCGCGCCGCCTGCTGGCGGTCGGTGGCGATGACCACGCTGGGCTGGCCGAGCGACGAGATCAGGCCGACGTCGCGCACCCCGGGAACCTCCGACAGCACACCGCCGATCTCGCCGGCCAGGCGCTCGTTGGCGCGCAGGTCCGGCCCCACCACCTTGATGCTGTTTTCGCCCTTGACGCCCGAGACCGCCTCCTCGACGTTGTCGGAGATGTACTCCGAGAAGCTGAAGACCACGCCGGGGAGGGCGTCGCCCAGCTCACGCTCCAGCCGCTCGGTGAGCTTCTCCTTGGTCAGCCCGCGCGGCCAGGTGTCGAACGGCGTCAACGGCACGAACAGCTCGATGTTGCCGAAGCCGGTGACGTCGGTGCCGTCGTCCGGGCGCCCGAGCTGCGACACCACGGTTTCCGCCTGCGGGTGGCGGCGCAGGATCTCGCGGATGCGGCCGACGTAGCGCGACGACTGCTCGAGCGACACCGAGTTGGGCAGCGTGGCGCGGATCCAGAAGTTGCCCTCCTCGAGCTTGGGCATGAACTCGCGGCCGGTGGCGAAAAACAGCAGCACGCAGAGCGCGATCGGCGCGAGCGCCAGCCCGAGCGCGCTCCATGGATACCGCAGGGCGAGGTCGAACAGCGGATCGTAGAGGCGGTGCAGGAAGCGCATCAGCGCGTTCTCGCGCTCCTCGGCGTCGGCCGGCACCAGCCGCGCGACCAGCACCGGGGTGAGGGTCAGGGCGAGCACCGCCGCGCCGAGGATCGCGTAGGCGTAGGTGTGCGCCATCGGCGAGAAGATCACCCCCGAGACCCCGGTCATGGTGAACAGCGGCAGGAAGGTGACGAAGATGATCAGGCGCGAAAAGGCGAGCGGCCTGCCCACCTCGCCGACCGCCGTCACCACGCGGTCGTACATGGTGCCGATGCCGTGCGACCCGAGGTGGCGAAAGATGTTCTCCACCACGATCACGGTCGAGTCGACGATGATGCCGAAGTCGACGGCGCCGAGCGAGATGAGGTTGGCCGGCGTGTCGCCGACCACCATGCCGCAGAACGCGAACAGCAGCGCCAGCGGGATGTTGACCGCCGCGATCAGCGCCCCCCTGGTGTTGCCCAGGAACAGGAACAGCACGATCGACACCAGCACCATGCCGAGCAGCAGGTTGTGCATCACGGTGTGGGTGGTGACCTCGACCAGGCTGCCGCGGTCGTAGTAGGGCTCGATGTCCATGCCCGGCGGCAGCAGGTGGCGGCCGCGGATCATGGCGAGACGGTGGTGGATGCCTTCGAGGGTCGGCTTGGTCTCGCCGTCGAAGCGCATCAGCACGATGCCCTCGACCACGTCGTCCTCGCGGTCCTTGCCGACGATGCCGAGACGCGGCCGCGCTCCCTCGAAGACGTTGGCGACGTCGCGCACCCGCACCGGGATGCCGCCGGCCGCCTGGACGACCACGTTCTCGACGTCGTGAATGCCGCGCAGCAGGCCGAGGCCGCGCACCGTGTACGCCTGCTCGCCGAGCGTCAGGCGCTGGCCGCCGGTGTTCTGGTTGGCGTTGGCGATCGCCTGCGTGACCTGCGACAGCGTCAGCTTCTGGCCGCGCAGCCGGTAGGGATCGATCGCCGCCTGGAGCTGCTTGGTCTCGCCGCCGAAGCTGGTGACGTCGATGACCCCGGGGACCGCCTTCCATTCGCGCTCGAGGATCCAGTCCTCGGCGGTCTTCAGGTCGCGCAGCGAGTAGCCCTTGCCGCGCACGATGTAGCGGAACACCTCGCCGATCGCGTTCCAAGGCGAGATCGACGCCTGCAGGCCGCCCGGCAGGGTCACGAACTGCAGGCGGTTGATCACCTCCTGGCGGGCGTCCTTGTAGCGCGTGTCCCAGTTGAAGTAGCACTTGACGTCCGAGAGCCCGAACAGCGACTGCGAACGGATGTGATCGAGGCCCGGCATGCCGGCGAGGCCGGTCTCGAGCGGGATGGTGACCTGGCGCTCGACCTCCTCGGCGCTCCAGCCCTCGGGCTGGGTGATCACCTCGACCAGCGGCGGCACCGGGTTGGGGTACGCCTCGATGTCGAGCCGGCTGTAGGCGAGCAGCCCGGCGCCGACCAGGACGGCGACGAGCAGGAAGAGGACGGCCGGCGCTTCGAGGGCCGCGGCGACGAGGCGTCGGATCATGGAACTGAGAAAAAAGGATGCGCGAAGCGGAGGGGAGAGGCGTCAGGCATTGATTGGCGCTGCGTCAGACCATCCCCAGCAGCAGAATGCCGCCGGCGCTCACCACGCGGTCGCCGGGCGACAGGCCCGCAAGCACCGCCACCATGGCGTCGCCGCCCTCGTCGTCGACCTTGACCGGCCAGCGCTCGAAACGGACCAGCCCGTCCCTGGTGGTGCCCGCCTCGCGAAAGACCACGGTCTGCTCGCCCTGCCGCAGCACGGCGCCGCGCGGGATCGCCAGCGCCCTCCGCCCCGGCACCGCGATCGACACCGTGGCGTACATCTCGGGCTTCAGCAGCCGTTCGGCGTTGTCGACGGCGCAGCGCACCCTGGCCGTGCGCGTCGCCGGGTCCACGGCGCCCGAGATCCAGTCCACCCGCCCGCTGAACCGCCGGCCGGGAGAGGCGATCACCGCGATCGTCACCGGCGCCCCGACCCGGACGCGCCCCAGGTCGGCCTCGAAGACGTCGGCCAGCGCCCACACCCGGTCGATCTCGCCCACCGTGAAGAGCTCGACGGCGGTGCCGCCCGAATACTGGCCCTGCACCTCGACGCCCGGGTTGGCGCTGCGGGCGATCACCTCGCCGGCGATCGGCGAGCGCAGCACGAATTCCTGCGTGATTGCCGACAGCTTGCCGCCGCCCAGCAGCAGGCGCGCCTTCTCCGCGGCGCGCTCGAGCTCGGCCCGCGCCTGGCGCTCGTTTGCCTCGGCGCCTTCGAGATCGCGCTCGGCGGAGGCGTGGGCCGCGAACAGCTCCTTCTGGCGCTGGTACTCGCGCTCGGCCGCGCCCAGCGCCGCCTGCGCCTTGGCGTGGTCGGAGACGGCGCTGCCGACGTCGGGCGAGTCGATGATCGCCAGCGGCTGGCCCCTGGCGACCCGTTGTCCGGGCTGCGCCACCAGTCGCCGCACCCGGCCGTTGACCGGCGAGAAGACGTGGGTGACGCGCTGGTCGTCGAAGGCGATGCGGCCGCTCGCTCCGAGCATGCGGTCGAGGTCCTGGTACGCCACCGGGACGACGTTGATCCCGGAGGAACGGAGCTTGGCTGGCGCCAGCCGCGCCTCGCCGGCCGGAGGTATGGAGGAGGACAAGGAGGTTGCGGCGGGATCGTCGTCGGCGCCGGGGCCGCAAGCGGCGGCCGAGAGGGCGAGGATGGCGAGGACGATGAGGACGGCGAGGAGTGAGGACGGCAGCGACTTCACGGACACGCATACCTCCGGCCGGGGGGCGCCCGCACGGCCACGATGGCCTCTGCGGTCTCGGATACCGGGAAGCTAGCAAGCGGCAGGTAAAGAAAGGATCAAGAAGCGCCGGAGCGCCATCAAGGATTCACAAGGAAGACCGGACGTTGACCTGCCGGGGGCGAGACGGTAACCTGCCGGTCCCACAACCCCTGGGAGGGCAGCCGTGCAGCTGGGCATCCTCGGTCTCTCGAAATCGGGCAAGACGACGCTGTTCAACACCCTGACCGCCTCGCAGCAGGCGACCGGCAAGTTCGCGGCCTCGGCGGAGACCCATCTTGGGGTGGCGGCGGTCCGCGACCCCCGCCTCGAGCAGCTGCGGGACCTGTTCAAGCCGCGCCGCTACGTGCCGGCGACGGTGCAATACGTGGACATCCCGGGCCTCAAGCGCGGCGAGAGCGCCGACAGCCTCGACCTTGCCAAGCTGAAGACGGTGGACGCGGTGGTGCACGTGGTGCGCGCCTTCGCCGACCCCGAGATCGTGCATTCCGAGGCCACCGTCGATCCGGCCCGCGACGTCGCGATGGTCGATCTCGAGCTGATCCTGGCCGACCACGACCTGGTCGAGCGCCGCCTCGAGCGGTTGGGCAAGGCGGTCAAGCGCGGCCTGACTCCCGAGGAGCAGCGCGAGCGGGCGCTGCTCGCCGACGTGATCCTGCCCGCCCTGGAAGCCGAGACGCCGCTGCGCGAGGTGGTCCTGGACGTCGAGGACGAACGCCGCCTGCGCGGCTTCCAGCTGCTGTCGGCCAAGCCGATGCTGCTGGTGATCAACGCCGACGAGGACCAGGCGGGGGCGGCGCCCGCCAGCTTCGGCGTGGTGCCGCGGCCGGCGGTCACCGCGATCACCGTCAGCGCGCCGATCGAGCAGGAAATCAGCCGCCTGCCGGCCGCCGAGCAGCGCGACTTCCTGGCGGACCTCGGCCTCGCCGAGCCCAGCCTGGACCGGGTCAGCCGCGCCAGCTACGAGCTGCTCGGCCTGATCGCCTTCTTCACCGTCGGCGAGGACGAGGTCAGGGCCTGGACCGTCCGCCGCGGCACCCGCGCCCGCGAGGCCGCCGGCGCCATCCATTCCGACATCGAGCGCGGCTTCATCCGCGCCGAGGTCGTGCGCTGGGACGACCTGCTGCGCCTCGCAACCCTGGCAGCCTGCCGCGAGGCCGCCCTGCTACGCCTCGAAGGCAAGGAGTACGTGGTCCAGGACGGCGACGTGGTGCACTTCCGGTTCAACGTCTGAGGGGACGCCCCCAGGGGACGCCCCCACCCCTTCGCGTCGAGCTCCCTTGCCAGCTCCGATGACCTATCCGCCCTGCTCAGGCATGACCTGAGTGCCCAGGCGGCCGGTGCTGCCGACGCTCGGCCGGTAGTAGAGCCCTGCCGGCGGCGGCGTGACCACCATTCCCGGCTGCGTTCCGTCCAGGTTGGGGTTGGGAGCGGGGCGGGTCCACTGCCGCGCGCCGCCCTGGTAGGCGCCGGCGTCCGGCGGCACGTAGCCCGGGTTCGTCGGATAGGTGCCCGGCATCCGCCCGGCGCCGGCCGGATTGCCCGGGCGGCCGGCGCCGGGGGGCGTTGCCTGGCCGAGGTTGGTGCCGGCCGGCAGGTCCCTGGGCCGCAGCACGGTGGGGTGCGCTCCCGCGGCGGCGGCCGGCGGCGTGTTCTGCTCGGCGGCCCTGGCCTCGGCGGCCGCATCCCTGCCCGGCTGTGGCGGCAGCATCAGCTCGCGGATCCGCGACGGCTCGTCGTACATCGAGGGGGCCTCGGCCGCGGAGGAGCGGCGGCTGTAG
>DATKFK010001193.1:0-2365 GCA_035544375.1 Thermoanaerobaculia bacterium | reverse complement strand
GACCGGCGGTGCGGCTTTTGGGGCTGCCGTTCATCCGGCGTTGACGGGCGGTCTTCCGCCCACCGGGGCGCTCGTCGCTCCCCGTTGCTGGCTGCCGCTCGAGCTTGCCTGCCTGGCGCTCGCCGCGGCCATCCTTTTCCTGCTGTACCGGCTGGCCGCCGCCGCGGGCGGACCCGGCTCGGCGCTCGCCGCCACCGCGCTGGCTGCCGCTTTCTGCCTCGGCGCGCCTCGTGGCGGCGCGTTCGTCTTCCCCTACTCCGCCTCGAGCCTTTACGCCCTCGCCGGCGGCCTGCTCGCGCTCGTCGCCAGCCTGCAGCCGCCCGGCTGGCAACGCCGCCTGCTGGTGGCCGGGGGCCTCGCCCTGGCTCTCACCGCCCGCGCCGAGATCGGCGCCACGGTCGCCCTGGTCATGCTGATTGCCGCTCTGCGCGCGACCGCCGCCGCGTTGCCGGCCGCGGCGCGAGACACCTCGCCGGCCAACGATGGGCCCGACGCCATCGCCGCCGCTCCGCGGCCAGCCGTGGCGCGGCACCCGCGCCTCGCTGGCCTGTTCCCGGCGGCAGGAGCAGGCGCGGCCATGGCCGATCTGGCGCTGGGCGCTGCCGCGGCGGTCGCGATCTACGGCGCCGCCTTCGCCGGCACCTCCTGGCACATCCTGCTGACGGAGGGACCGTTCACCCACGTTCTGGCCATGCCGCCGGAATGGAAGAACCTCTACGGCGCCGTTTCCGGGTTCGCCCGCCTCGACCGTTCACTGCCCCTGCTCGCCTGGGGCCTGGCCCTCGACGCGTTGCTGCTGCTGGTGTGCGCATGGCCTGCCGGGTCCAGTTCCGTGCCCAGAAGGACGGTCCCTGGCGGAGGCGCGGGACAGGGACAGGCACCTGCATGGACTGCGGCCAGCCCAAGCACCGCCAGCCTCGCCACTCCCGCCCGGTGGCGCGTGCTGCCGCGGCTCGCCTTCTGTGTCGCCGCCCTTGCCGGCATCGCCGCCTTCAGCCTCTGGGGCGGCCCCCTGCGCTGGCGCTGGGCCGGCATGGCCGGCGACCTGCCGCCGGTGCTGTTCCCACTGCCGCTGGTCGCGGCGGCGGCGGCGGCGGCGGTGCTGCGTCGCCCACTGGACGCTCGCGGACGTGCCCGGTTCCTGCTCTTCGGCCTGGCTGCCGGCCTCGCCGGCCGCGTGCTCCTTGGCTGCAGGATCGGACCCCAGATGACCGCTTACTGCGCCCTGCCGCTGCCGCCGCTGCTGGCCACCGCCGGCGTGCTCGGCGGCGACCTGCTGGCACCCCGGCTGCGCGACCCCGGCAGCTTTCGATTCCGGCTCCTGGTGCTCGCCGCGGGGCTCGTCTGCCTCCATCTCGCCCGCATCGGCGCCCTTGCCTGGGGGCCGCAGGTGGTCCGGCTCGACACCTCGGCCGGCAGCCTGCGCCTGCCATGGAAGGAGGCCAACGCGATCGCGGGCACGCTGGGCTACCTGGCCGGCCGCGCCAAGCCCGGCGACCGGCTGGCGAGCTTTCCCGAGGCCGGCTTCTTCAACTTCGTGACCGGCCTTCCCAACCCGCTGCGCCAGGAGCAGATCTTCCCCGGAGTCCTTGGCGCCGGCCGCGAGGCCGAGGCGGTGGCGCGCCTGCTCGCCACCCGGCCGCGCTTCGTGCTGCTCGCCAACCGGCCAACTCCCGAGTTCGGCCCCCGTGCCTTCGGCGACGACTACGCCGCCGGGCTGTGGTCTGCCGTCGAGGATCACTACACCTTGGCGGCGACCCTCGGCAACGCCTCCGATGGCGCCCCGATCGGCGCCCGCCGCTTCTTCATCCGGGTCTACGAGCCGAACCCGGCACACTCCGGGCAGCCGCCAGCGCCGGCGCGCTGATCCTGCCCGCGGGCCCGCCCGTCCAGCCAGCCCAGCCAGCGCGCCAGCGCGCCAGCCAGCCCAGCCAGCCCCACCCACCCCTATCGGGGCGCGCCTACCGCCGCCGGGCCACCAGGAGGAGCTGGCGCGCCCAGGCGCTGCGGCACCCCGGCGGCACCGACCGTTCGAGCCGCTGGGCCGCGCCAGGGCCGGGCACGATGCGGCGGCCCGCGCCGAGGAAGTGTCCATAGAGAATCTGGCGCTCGGGGGAGAAACCGGCGCAGGCCAGCGCCGCCGCGAGCGCCGCCGGATCGTAGGCGGCATAGCCGCGCCCGCGGCGGCCGCGCCAGGCTCGTGCCTTGCCGGCGGCCAGCAGGAGGCTGTGCCGGTTCATGGCGCTGAAGCAGAGCGTGCCGCCGGGCGCCAGCACCCGCCGCGCCGCGTCGAAGAAGGCCGCCGGCAGCGGCAGGCAGCCAAGCAGCGACACCGCCACGATCCCCGCGCAGCAGCGATCGGCGA
>DATKFK010001192.1:0-2135 GCA_035544375.1 Thermoanaerobaculia bacterium | reverse complement strand
CGAGCGCCGCGGGGCCGGATGCCAGGCGCCGCGACGCAGGCGATGCCCCGACATCGTCGAGGAGCGGCAACGCCGCAGACGGCCCCGCGCCGCCGCAACCCGCAGGGCGTAGCGCGGTGTGCGGGATTTTTCAGCAGCCTGTTTAAGGCCGGGCTGGCGCCGCGCTTGTCGCGGGGCCCGAGACGCCTGCCACGGGCGTGCTAGCCTACCTGCCGGTGGGGCACCTGGGAACTCCTATCCTCGCAAGCGACGGCGCCTGGACGGCGGGCGGCCGATGATGGAAGCGGTGGCCGATCTGTGGCACCTGTTCGTGCGGCTGGTGCGCGCCAACCTGCGGATGCCGGTGTTCGTGGTCATCTCGATCGTGCAGCCGGTGCTTTGGGTGCTGCTGTTCGGGCAGCTGTTCCGGGCGGTGACGGCGCTGCCGGGCTTTGGGGCTGGCTCCTACGTGCAGTTCCTGGCTCCTGGGATCGCGATCATGACGGCGCTGTTCGGCGCCGCCTACTCGGGCATGGGGATGCTGGCCGACATCGAGCGCGGAGTGCTCGACCGGCTGCTGGCCACGCCGGTCGCCCGCGGCGCCCTGCTCGCCGCCCGCATCCTCTACTCGGCCGTGCAGGTGGCCGCCCAGGCGGCCATCATCCTGCTGGTGTCGGCGGCGATCGGAGCGCGCCCGCACGGCGGCGCCTCGGGCGTCGGACTGCTGCTGGCCGTCGCGGCATTGCTGGGCGCCGCGTTCGCCGCCTTCTCGAACGCCCTGGCGCTGCTCACCCGGCGCCAGGAAATGGTGATCGCGGTGATGAACTTCATCGTGCTGCCTTCGACCTTCCTGTCGAGCATGATGATGTCGGGCAACCTGATGCCCTCGTGGATCCGGGCGGCCGCGCAGTTCAACCCGGTCAACTGGGCGGTCGTGGCGGCGCGCGGCAGCTTCGAGGGCAACTGGCAGCTGGTGTCGCGCCCCCTGGGCCTGCTCGCCGCCTTTGCCCTGGCCGCCGCCTGGCTCGCCAGCCTCAGCTTCGAGCGCTACCGCCGCGCGGGGTAGGCACGCGGCGGCCCGGTCCGAGGCCGGCGCCCCATGACCGGGCGCCCCCATGGCCGGTGGCGGTTGGCGGCGGCTGGCGCCAGTTGGTGGCGGCTGGCGGCGGAAGATCACTTCGGGAAGAATAGGACGCGCCGCCAGGCCTCATCCTCAGTCCGGCGGTCGGAGGAAACCTACGATGACCGGGGTCATGGTGCCTGCGGTCTGCCCCTGTGCCGGAGGGCGCCGGTGAATCGCACGGCCGAGTGGCTGGAGCCCGACGGGCTCGGCGGCTTCGCCTCGGGCACCGTCGGCGGCATCCGCACCCGCCGCTACCACGCGCTGCTGCTGGTGGCGCGCACGCCCCCGACCGGCCGCCTGGTGCTGGTCAACGGCTTCGACGCCTGGCTGCGGATCGGCGCCCAGAGGTTCGCCCTCAGCTCGCAGCTCTATACCCCGGAGGTGGTCGAGCCCGACGGAGGCGAGCGGCTCGAAGCCTTCACCGCCGACCCCTGGCCGCGCTGGACGTTCAACTGCGACGGCGTGCGCATCGACCAGGAGCTGCTGGTGCCGCAGGGCAGCGCGGCGGTGGCGGTGTCGTGGCGGCTGCGCGAGCCGGCGCCGGCGGGGGAGCTGACGGTGCGGCCGTTCCTGTCGGGGCGCGACTACCACGCCCTGCACCACGAAAACCCCAGCTTTCGCTTCGAGGCGGAAGGGCGCGGCCCCTGGCGGATCTTCCGGCCCTATGCCGACCTGCCGGCGGTGGCAGCCTTCGCCAACGGCGCCTACGTCCACGACCCGCTCTGGTACCGCAACTTCCTCTACCGCCGGGAGCTCGAGCGCGGGCTCGACGCCGTCGAGGACCTGGCGTCGCCCGGGACCTGGCGCTGGGACCTGCAGCGCGGAGAGGCGATCTGGATCCTGGCCGCCGAGGGCCAGGAGCTCCCCGCGGGCTCGCCGGCCGCCTGCCTGGGCATCTTCCGCGGCGCCGAGCAGCGCCGGCGGCGCGCCCTCGGCAGCCAGCTGCGGCGCGCCGCCGACTCCTACCTGGTGCGGCGCAACGGCGGCAGGACCATCGTCGCCGGCTATCCCTGGTTCACCGACTGGGGGCGCG
>DATKFK010001191.1:0-2623 GCA_035544375.1 Thermoanaerobaculia bacterium | reverse complement strand
CCGGAGCTGACCGCGGAGCGGTTCGTGCCCGACCCGTACGGCGCGGCGGGAGAGCGGCTCTACCGCACCGGCGACCTGGCGCGGCGGCTGGCGGGCGGCGAGATCGAGTACCTGGGGCGCGTCGACCAGCAGGTGAAGGTGCGGGGCTTCCGCATCGAGCCGGGTGAGGTGGAGGCGGCGCTCGCCAGCCATCCCGGAGTGCGCGAGGCGGTGGTGGTGGCCCTGGCGGAACCTGACGGCGAACGGCGCCTGGTGGCCTACCTGGTGGCGGCGGCGGCAGCCGGCGTGGCGGGCGCCGTGCCGCCGGGCCTGGCGGTGGCCGAGCTGCGCGGTTGGCTGGGGGAGCGGCTGCCGGAGTACATGGTGCCGTCGGCGTTCGTCTGGCTGGCCGCCCTGCCGCTGACGCCGAGCGGCAAGGTGGACCGCCGGGCGCTGCCGGCGCCGGCGGCCGCGCGGCCGGCGTTGGACCGCCCCTACCGGGCGCCGCGCGGCGCGATCGAGGAGACGGTGGCGGCGGTGTGGGCCGACGTGCTGGGCGTCGAGCAGGTGGGAGCCGACGACGGGTTCTTCGATCTCGGCGGCCACTCGCTGCTGGCGATGCGGGTGATCTCGCGCCTGCGCCTGGCGCTGGGCGTGGAGCTGCCGCTGCGCGCCCTGTTCGAGGAGCCGGTGCTGTCGGGACTGGCGGCGCGCGCCGCCAGGCAGCTGCGCGGCGCGGCGGCGCCGGCGCCGCCGCCGATCGCGCGGGCGGCGCGGGGCCTGGAGCCGCTGCCGCTGTCATTCGCCCAGCAGCGGCTCTGGTTCCTCGACCAGCTCGAGCCTGGCCGCTCGACCTACAACATGGCGGCGGCGCTGCGTCTCGAGGGGCAGCTGCGGGTGCCGGCGGTGGCGGCGAGCTGGAACGAGGTGGTACGGCGCCACGAGGCGCTGCGCACGGTCTTCGCGGGCGGCGCGGCGCCCGCGCAGGTGGTGCTGGCGCCGGCGCCGCTGGCGCTGCCGCTGATCGATCTCGCGCCGCTGCCGGCCGCGCGGCGGGAGGCGGCGGCGGCGCGGCTGGCGGCGGCAGAGGCGGGACGCCCGTTCGACCTCGCCGCCGGTCCGCTGCTGCGCACCGCCCTGCTGCGCCTCGGCGGCGAGGAGCACGTGGCGCTGATCACCCTGCACCACATCGCCGGCGACGGCTGGTCGATCGGGGTACTGAGCGCCGAGCTGTGGACCCTCTACGGCGCTTTCTCGGCCGGCCGGCCGTCGCCGTTGCCCGAGCTGCCGATCCAGTACCCCGACTACGCCCTCTGGCAGCGCCGCTGGCTCGAGGGCGAGACGCTGCGCGAGCAGCTCGCCTACTGGCGGCGCCAGCTCCAAAGCATGGCGGAACCCCTCGAGCTGCCCTGGGATCACCCGCGTCCGCCCCAGGAGACATTCCGTGGCGGCACCCTCGCCTTCTCCTGGCCGGCGTCGCTGATGCGGCCGCTCTCGGCTTTCGCCCGCGGCGCCGGAGCGACCCTGGCAATGGCCCTCATGGCGATCTTCCAGACGCTCCTCGGGCGCTACTCCGGGCGCCGCGACATCGCGGTGGGAATGGCCATCGCCGGTCGCAACCGCCGCGAGATCGAGGACCTGATCGGCTTCTTCGTCAATACCCTGGTGGTGCGCGCCGAGCTGCCCGACGGCGGCGGCCTGCGCCGGCTGCTCGGCCGGGTGCGCGAGGCTGCCCTGGGCGCCTATGCGCACCAGGAGCTGCCGTTCGAGCGCCTGGTCGAGGAGCTGCAGCCGGGCCGCACCCTGGCCCACAACCCCCTGGTGCAGGTGATGTTCGGTTTCCAGAATTTCCCCTTCCCGGAGATTGCGGCGCACGGCCTGCGCGTCGCGCCGCTGCGCCGGGAGGGGCTGGACACCGGCACCGCGAAGTTCGACCTCACCCTCTTCACCTTCGAGGAGGGCGGGCTGCTGCACGGCATGCTCGAGTACAACCGTGACCTCTTCGAGGCGGTCACCGTGCAACGCCTTCTCGGGCATCTGGAGGCCCTGCTGGGCGCCGGGCTGGCAGCCCCGGACGCGCCGCTCGCCGAGCTCGACCTGCTCAGCGAGGCGCAGCGGCACCAGGCGCTGGCGGAGTGGAACGACACCCGCGCGGCCTACCCCGCCGCGCCGGGCCTGGCGGCGCTGTTCGCCGAGCAGGCGCGGCGGCGGCCGGCGGCCCCGGCGGTGATCTTCGGCGGCGAGGCGCTCACCTACGAGTCGCTCAACCGCCGCGCCAACCGCCTCGCCCACGGGCTGCTGCGGCTGGGCCTGGCCCGAGAGGGGCGGGTGGGTCTCTGCCTGGAGCGCTCCGCCGACCTGGTGGTCGCCGTGCTGGCGGTGGCGAAGGCCGGCGGCGCCTACGTGCCGCTCGATTCCGACCTGCCGCCCGAGCGGCTTGCCGTGATGATCGCCGACTCCGGGCTGACCGTCCTGCTCGCCCATCAGGCGAAGGTGCGGGACCTGCCGCTGGCCGGGATCGAGGTGGTCCTGCTCGATCGGCTCGACCGGCTCGATGGGCTCGACCGGCTCGACCCCCTCGACGCGGGCGACGACGCACTGGCGCGCTGCCCCGACACCGACCCCCCGGAGCGCGCGGATGGCG
>DATKFK010001190.1:0-2394 GCA_035544375.1 Thermoanaerobaculia bacterium | reverse complement strand
GCGGCGATCGAGACTCTCGAAGCTCACGGGATCACCGCGGTTGAGGGGCATCCTTTTCCCCGCGCCGCGGAGCTCTCGTCGAGATCTTGGCGCTGGCCCAAGCCCTCTTTCGAAGAGGTGACATCGTTCGTGGAGGAGCTGCTGCCAACTGCCTTCGGGATCCTCCGGCGTTTGGTCGCCCACAACTTCCCGACGATGGCTCAAGACTTTTTCAGTCTCGCGCGCCAGCCGCTGCTCGGCATTGCTCGCGTCCTCCTCGATTCCAGCCCTCAGTATTGGTCCGGGACGCTGTTCCTCTGCGCGCCCGATGCCGGTGCGACGACGGATCGCTTCACCGTGCGGGAATGGAAGAGCCTAGAAACTCGAATACTTCGCCATCCAAGCTTCCGCTTCGAGCTGTGCCTCGATGGCGAGTGGCGCGTGCGCCTGGAAACCGAAGACACCGGACTGGTGCAACGAAACATCCCGCTGCCCGAGGTGTTCAGGCCGCGCCACGACTACTTGCACCGGCAGCGGTTCACCTCGGTGCAACCCCCGTATCCGGTGATCCGCGCCATGGTCTACGACCTCCTGCGTAGCGAGCTGCCAACGGCATTCCGCCAGCTGTGCCGGCGCTATCAGGTCACCCGTCTCGACACTGATTGGTCATCTTTCGGCAGGGGCGGGAATTGAGACTAGCGGGGTTGGTCACACTCGGCAGACAAGAGCCGATCGAACCGCGCGGCCCCTCCGTCTGCCCATCAGGACCGGGGCATCCGAGCGCACGGCCACGGTTCTCAGCGTGCGACGCACCACCGCCCATTCATGGACCGCTCCCGAGCAGCCGCACCAGCTCCGTGAACCCCTGCCGCCCGGCTGCCTCGCGCGCCTCGGCCACCCGGCCGGACACCGCCAGCGCCGCCAGCGTCGCATGTGGCCAATGCTCTCCGCCTTCGCTGCCGAGCTCTCGCAGCAGCGAGACATCGAGATGGGCTCCTGCCTTGACCAGGAGCGCGGCCACGGCGAAGCGTTCGCCCGGATGCTCGCCGAGCAGCTCGACCCGCAGCGTTTCGATCCCGACGTCCCGGGTTGCCGGATCCGCCAGGAGACGCCGCATCCGCCGCAAGGTATCGGCCCGCCGGCCCCGCTCGCCGCTCACGCCCATCGCGAGGCCCCGCGCGATGCCCGCGTCGGCGGCCACTCCGTGATCCAGCAGGGTGAGCGCCGCCCGGCTCGCACTGCCGCTGTCGCCGGCCCAGGTCTCTCGCCGCAGGGCATAGCGGATCGAAGGCCCGAGCAACGGGTGGTTCCAGAGCCGCTCGATCATCTCCTCCGCCTTCTCCCGCAGCTCCCAATGACCGAGCCCCTTGACGATGGCAGACGGCATCGTTGCGTCCGCAAACTCCAGATCGATGGCCCAGCTTGCCGCGTAAAAGGCCCAGGAGTCGCTCTTGTCTCGCGCCAGCTCCGCCAGCGCGCCTCGCACGCTCTTCCCCGTCGAATCTGCCCGCGCCAAGGACTCGAGCAGCTCGCCGGCGTTCCGCTCGCCTGACAAGCTCTTCGACAGCAGCACTCGGCACGCCGCCGCAGAACGCTCGTTGGCCTCGCTGTCAGTCTGCCCGACAGCGTCCTCGAATTCTTCCCCAAACCACTCGCGCAGGGCGCGGATCGCCCCCCAACCGGCTTCGACCGGTCCCTTCTCGATCGCCCTCCAGAGACCGGCCTCGAGCCTTCCCGCCGCCTCGGGACCTTCCCGCACCAGGCCCGCCAAGATGCCGAGAACCTGGTCCTGACGGCCTCCCTCCGCCAGGCCGCCGAAGATCGTGGCATCGATCACCGCCTCGGACCGGCAGTCGGGAATCGGCACCAGCAGTCTGCCGATCTGCCATGCCCGTTCGAGCGCCTGCTGCCCTCCCGAGTACCCACGCGCACGGTCTCTCCTCTCCTCCTCAAGCGCCTCGGCGATCGCCTTTTCGGCCGCGGCGACCGCCGCCACCCGCGTCCAGGGGTTCTGCAGCAGCTCGGCGAGCCATGCACCCGCTTGGCTGGCGCGCGGCTCCCCTTGCCGCAGCAGGCCCACCAGGGCGCCAGGCAGCTCCGGATCCCCGCGCACGCCGATGTCCCAGAGGCACCGCACCGCGCCCCAGACGACGCCGCCGTCGCCCGACTTGAGGCCTCCGGCCAGCGCCTTCCTGGCCTCCGTCACCGTCTCGGGATCGTCCAGCAGCCGCCGCAGATGCCCGAGAGCCTCCTCCTGGGCCTCCGGTTCGGCGAGGGCACCCTCGACCAGCAGCTTGGTGAAACCCGGCGCCTCCTGGTGCCCCGCCGCCGCCAGGAGGCAGACCACGCGTCCGGCAAGCCTGCGGTTCTCCTTCCCGACGGCCTCCAACCGTTCACCGATCGCCTTCGCCGCCA
>DATKFK010001189.1:0-11791 GCA_035544375.1 Thermoanaerobaculia bacterium | reverse complement strand
GCAGCGGGCAGCGGACCTGCCGTGCCCCGGGGCGCCGCGGGCGCCCCAGCCGCGCGCGCTCACTGCGGCGCGTCGCCGCCGTCGGTCCGCCCGTGCCCGAAGTAGGGCACCAGGGTCTGGGCCTTCTCGCGATGGTCCTTGAGCAGGCGCAGGTTGGCGTCCGCGAAGCGGCGGAGGTCGGGATCGGCGGTGTGCTTCGCCTCGCTGCGGAAGTGCCGCACGTCCCTGATGTGGTAATCCGCCATCATGTTGACGTAGTAGCGGTTGAACTCGTAGCAGCACAGCCTGGCCAGCGCCCGGTAGTCGAACGCCTCCTGCTTGTCGAGGCCGGCCGGCAGGGCGATCCCCTTGGCGGCAGCGAGCTGGCGCAGCTCGTCGTTGAGCTTGCGGAAGTCGTCGAGCATGGCGCGGGCGAGGGTCTTCACGCGCGGGTCCTCCGCCTTGTCGGCGGCGAGCTCGCCGAGCTTCACCTCCGCCAGGCCCTCCCGCGCCGCCTGCTCGAGGAAACGGCGGTCGCCGGCGGCGCCGGGGTCGGCGGCCGCGGCGGCCGGCGTGGCGCCGACGGTGGCCGCGGCCGCCGCCGCCGCGATGGCGAACGAGAGAATCATCGGCGCTGCCTTGTGCAGGGTGTGCATGGTCCGGTCCTCAGGCGCCGCCGGTTGAGTCAGGGCCGCCGCGCGGCCAGGTCCGGCAGGCGGTCGTCGAGCAGCACGCCGACCGACCGTTCGAGGCCGGTCAGCGCCTTGCGGTAGTCTACCTGCGCCTGGATGAGGGCGGTCCTCGCCTGGTCCAGCTCGTCCTGGCGCTGCAGCACGAAGAAGCTGGTCGAATAGCCGCTCTCGAGCTTGTCGGTCTCGGCCTGCAGGCTCTGGACGTGGAAGTCGACGGCTTTCTGCGCCGCCACGACCTGCTTTTCCGAAGCCTTCAGGGCGGTGTAGGACTGCTGGACCTCGAGCCGCACCGTCTCGCGGACGTCGGCGACCACCAACTCCGCCTCCTCCCTGGAAGCGCGGCTCTGCGCGAAGGCGCCCCGGGCCGCGTGGTTGCCCAGCGGCACCGACAGGTTGAGCCCGACGTAATAGCCTGGCAGCCGGCCCTGCAGCAGATCGTCCACGGCGGCGCCGATCCCGGATTGCGAGCGCGAGTACCCGGTGTAGGAGACGACGGCGTCGAGCTGGGGCAGCAGGCGGTTGCGCGCCGCCCGCTCCTGGATCAGCCGCTCGGCCACCTGGTCGGCCGCCAGCTTCAGCTCGGGACGCCGGTCGGCGGCGGTACGCTCCGACTGGTCCAGGGTCTGATCGTAAGGGACCAGCGACGGCTGGTCCACGATCTGGACGCTGGCAGGCTTCGCCCGGTCCGCGTACAGAAAGGTCAGCAGCGCGGCGCGGGTGTTGTCCACCGCCGCCTCGGCGGAGTAGACCTGCGTCTCGCGGTCCGCCACCGAGGCCTCCACCTGCGGCAGCTCTAGCGGCGCCAGCATGCCCGACTTGACGCGCTCCGAGTCCTCGCCGAGCCGCGCCTGCGCCGCCCGCAGGGCTTCCTGCTTGTTGGTCAGGTTCTGCAGCGCGAAGACGTGGTCCCAGTAAAGATTGTCGGTCGTGGTCAGCAGCTGGATGAGCTGCAGGCGGTAGGTGACGTCGGCTTCCAGGGCCCGCTGCCTCGCCGCCTCGAGGCGCGCCTCGACCGCGGCGGGGCCGCGGCCGCGCAGCAAGGGCTGATCGTAGGTCAGCGAGACGTGGCCGCCGTAGGGATTGAGGGTGCCGAAGCTGGTGGCGACGACCTGGTCCGAGCCGAAGAGGTGGTTGTGCTGCTGGACCTCCGTCGAGCTCCAGTAGGGGGAGGCGCTCGCCGCCAGGGTGCCGCCCCAGCCGAAGAGCTTGCTGGTGCCGACGCTGGCCGAACGTGTGCTCTGGTCCGCGAAGACGTCGCCGAAGAAGATCGTCCCCAGGCCGCTCGAGCGCGGGTTGAGGTCCTCGACCTGGATGCGGCCCGCGCCGGCCGAGGCGAAGACGTCCCAGTCGAAGACGCCGAGCTCGATCTCGACGTTGAATGCGGCGATGTCGCGCTCCTCCCTGGCGATGCGGGCCCCGAGGTTGTTGCTGGCGGCAAGCCGGTAGGCGTCGGCGAGGGAGAGCCGGACCGTCGCGGCCTGGGCGGGCGTCACCGCCGCCGCCGCCGCTGACGTGGCCAGCGTCGCGGCGAGCAGCATCCCCGAAATGAGCGCGCTCCGCATCATCGCGCCGCCGGCCCCCTCAGCTCGCGGGCGCCGCCGCCGGCGCGGACAGCTCGCCTGCCGCCAGCTTTTCCCGCTCCATCTTGGGAGCGAAGATCATGAACATGACCGGCACCAGGTAGAGAGAAAGCAGGGTGGAGGAGGTGAGGCCGCCGACCACCGCCAGGGCCAGCGGCTGGTTGGACTCCGCCCCGGGCTCGAGGCCGAGGGACGTGGGAATCAGGCCGATGACGGTGGCCAGGCTGGTCATCACGATGGGGATGAAGCGGGAGCGCGCGGCGCCCAGGATGGCGTCGAGCTTCGACGCGCCCTGGACCATGCGCTGGTTGGCGTCGTCCACCATCAGGATGCCGTTGGAGGCGGCGATGCCGATCACCATCAACATGCCCATCAGGGCGGTGATCGAAAAACCCTGGTTGGCCGCCATCAGCGCCAGCACGATGCCGAGGAACGACACCGGGATGGTGAAGAACATCACCAGCGGCAGCCGCAGCGACTTGAACTGGGATGCCATGAGCATGAAGATCACCATCACCGCGAGCCCGATGGCGCCGCCCAGCCCCGAGAAGGTGGAGCGCATCAGGGCCACCTGCCCGACGAAATGGAACGGGATGCCATGGGTCCGCGGATCGGTCGCCAGCCGGTGTTCGAGATCGGCGGCGGCGCTGCCGAGGTCGCGCTTCTCGACCTGCATCAGCAGGTGGGCGGCGCGCTGCAGCGCGTTGCGCTCGACCATCAGCGGGCCGACCGAGCGCACCACCCGGCCGTAGGCGCCCAGGGTGACCGCGTTGCCGCCGCTGCCGATGCGCAGCGGCACCTCCATGAGCCCGGCAGGGTCCTTGACCGCGCCGCGAGCGTACGAGGTCACCACGTAGTAGGACTGGCCGTTGGCGCCGTCGATCCACACGCTGGGCGTATTGATGTTGCCCATCGTGGCCTCGAGCGTGGCCTGGGCCGCCATCCTGGAATCGATCCCGACGGTGCCGGCCTCCTGGCGGTCGGTCTGCACCCGCACCTCGGGATAGTCCATCTGCGAGGACGGATAGATGTCGCGGATGCCGGGGACCGACCTCGCGACCTCGGCCGCCCGGCGGATGTCGCGGTCGAGCTCGTCGAGGTTGTCGCCGGTCACCTCGATGACGAGAGGCGCCAGGTAGCCGTTGGAAAAAACGCTGGCCACCAGGCCGCCCGGCCACTGCAGGAACTCGACGCCGGGGAAGTTGGCGTTGAGGATGCCGCGCGCCCGGTCGGCGATCTGCTGCTGCGTTTCCTGGCGCTTGTCGCTGTCCACCAGCGCGAGGCGGATGAAGCCCATGTGGGGACCGGCGTTGGGGCTGTTCATGGCGCTGCGCGCCGCGTTCGGCATGCCGATGTTGGTCAGCACCAGCTCGACCTCGCTGCCGAGCTTCTTCTTGAGAAGATCCCCCATGGCGTTGATCTGCCGGGTCGCGTCCTCGAGCGAGGTGCCCGGCGAGAGGCGCACGTACACCCGCTCCATCCCCTCGTCGATCTCGGGGAAGAAAGTGCTGGGCAGCCGCGTGCCGAGGAACAGGCTGACCCCGACCAGCAGCGCCGAGCAGCCGATGAGCAGCGCCTTGAAGGGCAGGGTCCTGCGCAGGCTGGCCGCGTAGCCGTCCGCCAGGCGCCGGATGGAACCCTCGACCCGGGTGGCGAGGCCGCCCGACGGCAGGTGCTGCATGAGGTAACGGCAAGCCACCGGCGTCACGCACATGCTCACGAAGTAGGAGGCGATCATCGCCACCGCCACCACCAGCGCCAGGGGGGCGAAGAGCTTCTGGGCGAGGCCGGAGAGGAGCACGACCGGCAGCAGCACCGCGATGGTGGTGATGGTGATGGACAGCACGGGCAGGGCCACGGCGTTGGTCCCCTGAAGCGCCGCGTGCCAGGGGTCCAGCCCCTGCCGCTGATGGCGATGGATCGACTCGAGCACGATGACGGCGTTGTCCACCAGGCGGCCCATCGACAGGGTCAGGCCGCCCAGGGTGAAGGCGTTCAGGGTCTCGCCGGCCGCGTACATCACCAGCAGGGTGATGGCGAAGGACAGCGGAATGGCCACCGAGACGATGAGCGTGCCGCGGAAGCTTTGCAGGAAGACCAGGATCACCAGGGCGATGAGCACCAGGGCCTGCAGGATCTCGGTCTTGACGCCGGTGTAGGTCTCGCGGACGAAGACGCTCTGGTCGAAGATCGGCTTGACCGAGAGGCCGGGCGGCAGGTTGGTCAGGGACCCGACTGCCTTCTTGACCGCGTCGACGATCTCCAGCGTGTTGCCGCCCGGCGTGCGCAGGACGTTGAGGTAGACCGCGTTCTGGCCGTTGACCGAAACGTTCTGGGTTTCCGGAGTGCCGCCGTCCTCGACCTTGGCGACGTCGCGGATCAGGACTTCCCTGCCGGCTTCGAGCTTGATCGGGGAGTCGCCGATCGACGCCACCCGGGGCGGCACCGCGTTGGTGTAGACGTTGGCGTCGAAGCGCGGCGAGATGAACTCGCCCGAGGGCAGCAGCGCGTTGGCCTTGGCCACGGCGGCGGCGACGTCGGCGGTGGTCAGGCCGCGCGACTGGGCTTGCAGCGGATCGACCAGGATGTTGATCTGGCGCTGCCGCCCGCCGTTGATGCTGGCGCTGGCGACCCCCGAGATCCCCTCGATCACCGGCTCGATGTTGTTGAGCGCGTAGTCGTAGAGCTGGGGGCCGCTGAGGCCGCCGCCGAAGACCGCCACCTGCACGACCGGCGCGTTGGACGGGTCGTACTGCAGCACGAAGGGCGGCAGCACGCCGAGCGACTTGGGCACCGCCGCCATGGCGAAGGCCGTCTGCTGCTGCACCAGGGTCTGCGACGCGTCGAGGTCGGTCCCCCACTTGAACCAGACGTAGACCACCGACAGGCCGTTGCGCGAGACGCTCTCGACGTGATCGACGCCGGGCGTGGCGCTGACGTACTTCTCGATGCGCCAGGTGATGGTCTTCTCCACGTCCTTGGGGCCGAGGCCGGGCGCCTGCGTGCCGACGACCAGGACCGGCGGCGTCAGCTCCGGAAAGGTGTCGACGCTCAGGCGGGGCATCACCTGGGCGGCGAACACCACGAAGGCGATGGAGACCATCAGGATCGCGATCGGGTTGCGCAGGGATAGGTGGGTCACGGGTCGGCTCCGGGAATTCGGCTCGGCGGCTCAGGCGGCGGGCTTGGCGACGACCCTGTTGCCCTCTTGCAGCTGGGTGCGGCCGTCGAGCACGACCCGCGAGCCGGCGGCGAGGGTCGGGTCCAGGAAGAGCTGCCCCTCGCGCTCTCCCAGGAGCGGCACCGCGAGCCGGTGCGCCGCGTCGCCCTGGATCACCCAGACGGTGGCCTTCGTCCCCTGGACGGCGGCCGCGGCGGCCGGGATCTCCACCGCCTTCTCTCCCTGCTTCTGGGCGATGAACAGCTCGACCGTGGTGCCCACCGGGATGCCACGGTCGTGATTGGCGAGATCGAGCTCGAAATGGATCGTGCGCGTCGAGGGGTCCGCGGCCGGCGAGCGCCTGGCGACGGGGGCCTGCAGCTCGCGGCCGGTCGACAGCAGGCGCAGCCGCACCGGGGTGCCCGGGGCCAGCAGGTCGAAGTCGGCTTCCGGGGCCTCGGCGACGACCCGCACCGTGCGGCGGTCGACGACGGTGACGATCGGCATCCCGGGGCGGACGAAGGCGCCCGGATCGAGGAGGCGGTCCGCCACCTCGCCGTCGAAGGGCGCCCGCAAGGTGCTGTCCTGCACGTCGAGATTGGAGGAGGCGAGCTGCGAGCGGGCGGCGGCCAGGCGCGCCTGCTCGCTCTTGGCCTCGGCCAGCTTGTTCTCGGCGTCGTTGACCGAGACGATCCCTTTCTTCATCAGGCCGACGATGCGCTCGCTCTCGTGCTGGATGGCCGCCAGCTTGGCCTCGATGGCCTGGGCCTGCATCTTGGTGGCCTCGTTCTGGGCATTGGCCCGCTCGGGCTGCAGCAGCGCCAGCACCTGGCCCTGGCGCACGGCGTCGCCGGGCCGCACCCGCACCTCGGTCACGTACGCCGAGTTGAACTGGGGTCCGAGCTTGGCCTCGTTCCACGGCTGCAGGCTGCCGACGTAGCGATGCTCGGGGCGGAACTCGGCCGCCGCCGCGACGACGAAGGTGACGCCCTTGGGGTCGCCGGCGATGGCGGTGGTGCGGGTGCTGCGCTCGCTGCGCATCCACAGGCCCAGGCTGGCCAGCACCAGCAGCGCCGTGCCGGCCCCCACCGCCGCGTAGACGCGGAAGGCGCCGCGCGGCGCGGGCGCCGTGGATGGCGGTGTTCCTGCGATCGTGTCCGCGGTCATGCCTGTCTCCGGCGTCGTCTGCGGCGGCTGTGGCCCGTGCGGCCTGTCGGTCATCGTCTCTCCCAGGTCCCCTGTCCTGCGGGTACCTGCCGGGATGCCCAGCCCCAGAGGCCGAGAACAAGAGTCGTGCCAGCTTCCCGGCGCGGCGGCCGCCCCCTGCTGCCGCTTGCGGGAGGCGGGTTGGGGCCCCATCAGGGGCGGAAAAAATCCCTGCCTTCAGGGAATAATTCCCTGGTCGCTGATGCTACGCCATGGCAGGGACGGTGGGGGTCGGCGCGCGCGGTGCTCGCGAAGGAGGCATCGATGACAGAGAAGATCACCCGCCCGGGACGGCGTCAACAGGCCCGGCGCGCCGTCCGGCGGGGGCGCCGCGGGCCCGGCATCGATCTTGCCGTGCATGGCCTCCGCGGCTCCGCAGCTGCCATCTCAGTCAGCGCCGCCGCCGGCGCCGCCGCCGGTGCCGCCGCCGCCGGGGCGGCCGGGGCGCCGGAAGAGACCGTTGGCCGAAGCGAAGGGGAGGGGGCGTTTCGGGGTCGCCGCAGGCCGTGGGGGCTGGAGAACCATCAAGTGACGACCGCAGTCGAGCCGGAGCGAGGAGGAATGCTGGTCGCGACAGGTGCGGGTCCCGAGGCCGCGAAGGTGCCGCGCCGCCTGCTGGTGCGCCTGCCGTGGGTGGTGGGCGGCATGGTGCTCTCGCTGGGGGCGATCGCCTTGCTGGCGCTTTGGGGGGAAAGCCGGGAGGCCCGCGCCACCCTGGAGGACCTGGGCCAGGAGCAGGCGACGGTCGCCGCCGCCGCCTCGTCGGCGCTGGCGAACAGCCTGCGGGACGCTCCCCCCGGCGCGCCCGGGCTGCCGGCTTCGCGGCTTTTCCGGGGGCTCGACCAGCTCGAGCGTCCGGGTGCCGTGCACCTCTTCCTGCTGCCTCCGGGCAGGGGCGCATTCGTCGCTCCCTCCGGCCAGGTGGTGGACGAGCCGCAGCTGCACCGGGCGTTGATGTCCGGCCAACGCTGGGTGCAGGTGGGCCGCGAAGCGGCCTCCCGCCTGGGTCTGCCGCCGCGGCTGGCGATTGCCGGCCTGGCCTGGGCCGATGCCGGCGCCGGCGGCCGCTGGGGGGTGGTCGTCGCCGCCACCGCCTGGCGCGAGCGCGACCGCTCTGTCCGCGCGCGCTGGATGGTGGTGGCGACCCTGTTGATGGTGGCGGCGGTCATCGGCATCTTCGGCAGCGTGGCCCTGCGCCTGCAGGCCGAAGAGTTCCGCCTGGCGCGGGCGCTGGAGGCGCGCGACCAGGCGCGCCGCAAGGACTCGGTGCTGAGCGACGCCAGCCGCGCGGCCACCGTGCTCACCTTCGCCGCGGGAGTGGCGCACGAGATCTCGAGCCCGCTGGGGGTCATCACCGGCCGGGCCGAGCAGCTGCTGGACCGCTTCGCCGCCGACGAGCGGACGCGCCGCGGGCTCGAGACCATCCTCGAGGAATCGCAACGCATCAGCGCCACCATGCGGCGGTTCCTCCACCTGGCGCGAGGCGGCGAGCCGGCCATCCAGGCCCTCGATCCGCGCAGCCTCGCCCTGGCGTCGGCCGGGATGGTGGCGCACCGTTTCCAGAGCGCCGGCGTCGAGCTCACGGCGGACGTGCCGGGCGGGCTGCCGCAGCTGCACGGCGACGGCACCCTGCTCGAGCAGGCGCTGGTGAACCTGCTGCTCAACGCCTGTGATGCGTGCGCCGCCGGCGGGCACGTCCGGCTGGGCGTCGAGCCGCGGCCCGGCATGCTCGAATTCGTCATCGAGGACGACGGCCACGGCGTGCGCGCGGAGCTGGCCGCCCGCCTGACCGAGCCGTTCTTCACCACCAAGCCTTCGGGGCGCGGCCACGGCCTTGGGCTCGCCATCACCCAGGAGATCCTGAAGATGCACCGCGGCTGCCTCGCCATCGAGCCGCGCGGCGCCGGCGGGACGCGGGTGCGCGTGCGGCTGCCGGCGGTCTAGGCGGTCTGGTAAGAAACCGGTCGCCGGAGCGAAGGGGAGGGGCGTCGCCGTAGGCAGCGAGGGCTGGATGGAAAGGGACATGCAAGCACGACCGATCCGGGTGCTCATCGCCGACGACCACAAGGAGATGGCCGAGGTGGTGGCGGACTTCCTGGCGGACCGGGGATTCCAGCCGGCCGTGGCGACCAGCGGCCGCGAAGCCCTGGAGCGGCTGCAGCAGGGCGACGTCGATGCGTTCGTCACCGACCTGCGGATGGACGATATCAATGGCCTGGACCTGCTGGCCAGGTCGCTCGAGCTGGCGCCGAAGCGCCCGGTGATCGTGATGACCGCCTTCGGCGCGGTGGACACGGCGATCCAGTCGATCCGGCTCGGGGCGTGCCACTACCTCACCAAGCCCTTCAAGCTCGAGGAGCTGGAGATCTTCCTCGAGCGCGCGCTGGCGGAGCGCGGCGTCCGGCAGGAGGCGGCGAACTTGAGGCGCACCCTGGGCGAGCGCTTCAGCCGCCAGGGCATGGCGGCCAGCAGCCCGGCGATGACGGAGCTCTTCGACCTCGTCGAGCGGGTGGCGCCGACCGACGTGCCGGTGCTCATCCTGGGCGAGACCGGCAGCGGCAAGGGGGCGATCGCCAAGGCGCTCCACATGGAGAGCCCGCGGTCCGGCGGGCCCTTCGTCACGGTCAATTGCGCCGCCCTGCCCGAGCCGCTGCTCGAGAGCGAGCTGTTCGGCCACGCCAAGGGGGCGTTCACCGGCGCGATCCGCGAGCGCAGCGGCCTGTTCGCGGAGGCCGAGGGCGGCACCCTGGTGCTCGACGAGGTCGGGGAGCTGCCGCTCTCCCTGCAGGCCAAGCTGCTGCACGTGCTCGAGCACTCCACGGTGCGGCCCGTCGGCGCGTCGAAGGAGCGGGCGGTCGACGCCAGGGTGGTCGCGGCGACCCATCGCGACCTGCCCCAGATGGTCAAGAGCGGCACCTTCCGCGAGGACCTGCTCTACCGGCTCGACGTCGTCGCCCTGTCGGTGCCGCCGCTGCGGCGGCGGCCCGAGGACCTGCCGGAGCTGGTGGCGCACTTCGTCGCCGTCTACCGGGAGAAGCATCCGCACGCTTCCCTGCGCGGCTTCACTCCCGAGGCGACGGCCATCCTGGCGCGCTATCGCTGGCCCGGGAACGTGCGCGAGCTGGCGCACCTGGTCCAGCGGCTCGTCCTGCTGTCGCGCCGCGAGCTGGCGGGCCCCGAGGACCTGCCGCCGGCGCTGCGCAACGACACCGGCAGCCCCTGGGAGGCCGACGGCGAGGTGCTGCCGATCCGGGCGATCCAGCGCGGTTACGCCGCCTGGGCCTATCGCAAGCTGGGGAGCAACAAGAGCCAGACCGCCGACGCCCTGGGCATCGACGTCAAGACCCTCAGCAAATGGCTGTCGGACGAGCCGTGAGACGAGTCCCGAGGTGAGCATGGTCCGCTTCGCCAAGATCCTCGTGCCCATCGACGTGGAGCGCGAATCCACGCCAATCCTCGACCATGCGGTGGCGCTGGCCAGGGCGTTCGGTTCGCGGGTGGCCCTCGTCCACGTCTTCGAGAGAGAGGGCTACCACGGGCCGAGCCAGATCGAGCTGGACCTCGCGGGGCACGCCCAGCCGGCGACCGAGGTCGGCCACTGGCCGGCGGCGGGACGGCTGGCGCAGCTGATGGGCAGGGTCCGCGAGGCCGGCGTCGCGGAGGTGCGCGGGCTGATGGTCCGGGGCCCGGCCGAGGACGCGGTGGTCGACCTGGCGCGCCGCGAGTCGTACGACCTGGTGGTGATGGGGACCCACGGCTACCACGGGCTGAGCCGGATGGTGCTGGGCAGCGTGGCGGAGAAGGTGGTCCGCAACTGCCCGTGCCCGGTGCTCACCGTGCGCGTGCAGTTTCCGGCGACCGAGGGCGCGGGCGGCTAGAGGCTAGCTGGCGCCGGGGTGCGGCTGGCTGGCGCGCTCGATCTCGGCGCACACCTCCTCGCGCGACGGGACGGCGGCGAGGCCGGGCCAAAGAGAAGCCCAGCGCACGCAGCTTTCGAGCTCGCGGCGGGCCTCGCCGGACGGCTTCGCATCCGCCGGCAGGGCGGCCGGGATATCCTCGCAGACGGTTGGCCAGGCCTCGGGATTGGGGGCGGCGGGCTCGATCCGGGCCACCTCCTTGCCTCCCTGCTCGACACGGAGCGAAACCGGTCCCGGGTGCCGGAAGCTCTTCTCGCCGAAGCGGATGACGATCTGTGCGTCCGGCCCCGGCCGCAGCTCGAACGGCAGCTCGGCGGGGTCGACGCGCGAGGGGGTCTTGTAGCCGCGCGCCGAGTTGTAGCGCAGGTGCCGCTCCTGGATCACCCGCAACAGGTGCCTGCCCGGAGCGAGCTGGCTGCCGAAAGCGTGCGGCGGCAGCGGCAGCGCGACCGGTCCCTGCTTGACCGACGCCACGAAGTGCCCGTCGAGGTAGATGCCCAGCAGCCAGCGCTCCGCGATCAGCTCCCCTTCGTCGACGTCGACCGGCCGGTAGGTCACCAGGAAGCGCACGTTGACGGTTGGCGCCGCGGCGGCGGCGGCGGGGGCCGGGCCCGCGGGCGCGGTGCCGGCGGCGCCGGCCGGCGGTGGCGGCGCGGTGGCGGCCGGCGGGGCAGGGTGCGCGGCGGCGGGTCCGGCGGCGGTCGGTGCGGCGGGCGCCGCGGCGGGGTGCTCGCCGCTGGCCGCCGCCTCGACGAGCCGCTTCATCAGCTCGTCGGAGGCCCCGGCCTTGTGCAGGGCGACGAGGTCGTCGCTGCTGACGGCCGCCGGCCGATTGCCCGACTTCTCGAGCCAGAGCACGATCACCGGCTCGGAGACGCGCTCCCGCAGCATCTTCACGACCTGGGCGATGACTTGATCGCCGGCGTGGGCGCCGGCTGGATCGCCGGCGTGGGCGCTGGCCGAATCGCCGGTGTGGGCGCCGGCCGGATCGCCGGCGGCGCTGGAGCGATCGCCGCGGGCGCTGCCGGCGGCGGCGCTGCCGGCGAGCGCGCCGCGAGCGGGCGACAGGACCGTGCCCGCGAGCAGCAGCGCGACGCCGGCCAGGATCGCTGGCCGCAGCGGCCGCGGCGGCCGCGCCGGCGTCAGCCCGATGCCGGCCGCTGGGCGAGTGGTGGTCGGATCTTCGGCTGCTGGCTCGCAGGTGATCATCCTGGTCCCTCTCTCCTCGGTAGGCGGATGCCGGCGTCCCGCCGGCCG
>DATKFK010001188.1:0-4110 GCA_035544375.1 Thermoanaerobaculia bacterium | reverse complement strand
CTACAATGCCCTGGGAGACCTCGTCTGCGTGCAACTGCCCGCCGGCAATGCCATTGTGTACGCCTACGACCAGGCAGGCAGGTTGATCTCGATCGCCCGGCAGGCGAGCTGCACCGCGGTCCAGCCGCTGGAGCAGACGCTTTACACGCTCGACGCCGCCGGCCACCGCATCCAGGAGCTGCGCCAGCGGATCGTCAGCGGCTCGCCGGTGACCGACGCCACCACCAGCTACGCCTACACGACGACCTGTCACCTCGACAGCATGACGGCCGGCGATCCCAACAACCCGAGCGTCCAGAGCACCACGCAATTCGCGTACGATTGCGAGAACAACCTGATCGGTGTCTGGGATCCGAGGCATAACCAGCCGGCGGCGCCTTCAACGAGTTATGCGTACGATCCGCTGAACCGGCTGACGCAGGTGATCCAACCCTGGGGCGGCCCGGCCGGCGGCAATGCCGTCACCGCCTACGCGTACGACCTCGAGGACCACCTCGCGTCGGTGACCGATTCCGAGAGGAACCAGACGATGTATGTGACCAGCGACCGCGACCTGCTGACCAGCCAGACCTCGCCGGTGACCGGCACGACGACCTATGCCTATAATGCCCATGGCGCACTGGTGCAGCAGATCGACGCCCGCGGAGTGATGACGAACCGGCAGCTCGATCCTGCCGACCGTCCGACCTCGGTGAGCTACTCGACGGACCCGTCGTTGACCACCACCTACACCTACGACACCACCTCCGCGACCGGCACCTTCCCGATCGGCCGGTTGTCCACCATCGCGAAGGGGACCGGCGCCGGCGCGACCAGCGTCGCCTACACGTACGACCTCTTCGGGCGGACGCTCATGGACGGCACACTCGGCTACGCCTACGATGCCAACGGCAACCGAGCTTCGATCAACTATCCTGGCGGAGTGACCGCGTGCTACGGCTACGACGTCGCCGATCGCCAGACCTCGCTGTCGTACTCCACCGCGACCGGCACCAACGTTTGCCAGGGAAGTACGACGCCGATCGTCACCTCTTCGCCCGCGGCCCCGACCGTCTACACCGCCGGAGGCCCCCTCCAGACCCTCCACCTGGCCAACGGCCTGACGGAGACGCATACCTTCGATCAGCGGACCTACCCGACCGCGATGATTGCCGGGACGCTTTTGAGCTGGACGTACACCACGGACAGCGCCGGCAACATCACCGCGATTGCTCCCGGGCGCACCTACACCTACCAGGACTACCAATATTTCCTGACCCAGGCCAACGCCCCGACCTTCTGGGGCACGCGCACCTGGACCTACGACACCATCGGCAATCGAACGAGCGAGAACCGCGGGACCGGAGTGCAGGACACCTATACCTATCTCACCAACAACGCCAACCCCAAGGGCGACCTGCCCAACCTCACCTCGATCACCCTGGCGAACAACGCCGGCACGAAGCAACTCCTCTACGACGCAGCGGGCGACGTGATCCAGGAGGCGGGGCCGACTGCGCAGCTAGACCTGACGACCGATGATGCCGGCAAGCTCGCCAAGCTGGCCGAGGAGACCCAGCGGACCAGCACAGCGATGGTCTATGACGGGCGCGGCTTTCTGTCGAGCGCCCGCAGCGCGGTCACCGACTGTGGACCGCTGGTCACGACTGCCACCTACGGCTCGGAGGGACTGCTCTACCATCGCCAGCAGCAGAGCCTGTTCACCGGCACCCTTCAGGCGCAGACGCGGGTCTTCTACTTCGCCGGCCGCCCGGTGGCCCAGCTCGACGGCCCGCCGGCCACCGGCACCCTCACCTACCTCACCGTGGACCACCTGGGAACGCCGGTCCTGGCAAGCACCAGCGCCGGGATCGCGAAATGGAGCGGCGGCTTCGAGCCCTTCGGCAGGGATTTCACCTCGCCGAGCGCGCAACAGTCCGGGATCTTTCTCCGGCTGCCGGGGCAATGGGACGATGCGGTCTGGGATAGCTCGGGGCTGTACTACAACCTTCACCGCTGGTACGAGAACAGCATTGGAAGATATTCAGAAGCCGATACGCTACCAGCTCAAAACGGTGTTTTAGATTCTTACGCATACGTCAGCAATCGGCCGATCAACGCGATTGATCTTTTCGGGATGGCCGCGTGTTCGCCAGATCAAGTTGTCGGCTGCCAGGGACGCTGCAAACTTCTCGGCGAGCGCTACGTGGGTTGCAGCGCATTTAGGTTACATATCCCTTGCATCGGGACTCTTGACTGGGCCTACTGCAACTGCACATCAAAGCCCTGCCCGCCCTGCCCTCCACCTCCGCCACCGCAGTATCATTATGTTCCAAATCAGCATGGTTGCCCGGATGGTCATTGGCACTACTTTGTGTACAACCAAGACCCTGATACGTGCAGATGCTATCTGCAAAGGAGGTTTGGTGGTTGCCTCTGATCAGGTGGCACAACGTCCCGCAGAAGTCGCCCAGCAGCTATTGGGGTTCGCTGCCCGTGAGATGTGGCTCGCTGGTTGGCCTGCGACGCGGCAAGGCGCTGCACTTTATAAGCTTGACGTCGTCAAGCCGCTTTCCGTGGACGAGATGGTGTGGCCTTCGGTCTTTGAGGTGGATCGCAACTTGAAAAGGCCAAAGTGGACTGGTTACGTCCAAGACCTATGGGCCAACCTGGCACGCCTCAAGGAGACTCTACAAGCAGGATGGTGCGAAAATCCAAGGCCGTCCTGTCTTATAGCTGTAACACGTGTCAAGGGAGGGTCAGGCCCGGCCCAGGAGGCCGCGTGGAGGAATAGAGTAGATTCTTTCAATCCTCCTGCTCTATCTAAAGAATGGAGACCTCTAGGGTTCGATGTGGCAGATACATTTCTGCAAAGCGGTCTAACGAATGGCAGGTTTTTAGAGGATGACGATGTGCCAGCTCTAAGGGCGGCATGGGGTCCGCTCTTGAATGGATGGCATCTGTTCAAGAAGATGTCCGACGCGGCGAAATTCCAAAAAATGGCTGATTCAAGAATGCCGGAGCACTCTCCTTTCTTCATCTATACCCTTTGGCTCATTCAGGCCATCGAAGTCCGCGCTTTGGTCGATTGAGGGGTAGCAAGCGTCAACTTTCAGCGGAAGCGCCGGCCCGTCACGGGCCCTCGCGCAGCTGGCGGCCCAGCTGGGCCAGACGCTCCGCGAAGCGGCCTGAGTCGAAGGCGTAGGGGTTCTGCAGCTCGGCGGCGAGGCCCTCGGCGGCGCCGGCCAGGCCGGAACGGACTCGCCGCGGATCGCTTGCCAGGAGCTGGCTCACCAGGGTCTGCACCGCCAGGGCGGCCTGCTGCGCCGAGGCGTAGTCGGCGGTCTCTAGACCACCCTCGTCCTGGGCCACCGCTAGCAGCAGGCGGCGCGCCAGGGCGTCGTCCCAACGCTGCCGGTCGAGACGCGGCGCCAGGTCGGCCGTCTCGCGGGCCAGGCGCTCGGCGGCCGCCGCCACCTCGGCCGGCGGCGTGCCGAGGCGCGACAGGACTGCGGACAGCTGCTCGACGCCGCTGTCGAGCGCGGCCTGCCGTTCCGGGGCGACCGCGGTCACCAGGCGGCGCAGCATCGCGTAGCGCGCGGGGCTGATGCGCGGCAGGCCCGGTCTGCCGGCGCGGTCGGGCGCCGTCCGCCAGCGCTCCTGGGCCAGCGAGTGGTGGCAGGCGTCGCAGCTCAGCTCCGAGAGCTCGGGCCATGGCGCCTCGCCGCTGCCGGTGCCGCGGGCGCGGCGGGCGATCTGCTCGAGATCGGCGCTCAGGCCGGCCGCCTGGCCAACCGCCCAGGCGCGCGTGCCGTGCGTGTCGCGATCCCCTGAGCCGGCCGGCCGGTCGGCGAAGGGCAGCCAGTGAGCCGGCATGCCCTCGCTGTAGTTGTCGAGCTCGAAGGCCAGCTGCGGATGACCGGCGGCGATCAGGTCGTGGTTGACGGTCCTGCCGGTGCCGCCGAGGTGACAGTCGAGGCAAACCGCGGCCCGCACCTGGACGTCGCGCAGATCCGTCATGCCGGCGGCCACCGACTGCTGGTGCGTCCAGCTCTCGGAGCGGTGCCCTTCGAGCCAGCCGCTGGCCGCGCCGTGGCAGCTCTCGCAGGAAATGCCGTCCTCGAGCTCGAG
>DATKFK010001187.1:0-2883 GCA_035544375.1 Thermoanaerobaculia bacterium | reverse complement strand
CGTTCGCGCTGCTCGAGTGGGCGCGGCAGCGCGTCGAGGACGAGGGTATGAGCGCCGCCGCGGCGATGCGCGAGGTGAGAGCGGCCAGCGTCTTCACCACCCACACCCCGGTCCCGGCCGGCCACGACCGCTTCAAGTCGGACCTGGCCCACCGGCATCTCGAACCGCTTGCCGCCGGCCTCGGCACGCCCATCTCCGAGCTGCTGGCCCTGGGGGCGGAGCCGCCGTTCGATCCCGCCGACACCTTCGGCCCAACGCTTCTGGCGCTGCGCCTTTGCCAGCGCGCGAACGGCGTCTCGGCGCTGCACGGGCGGGTATCGCGGCAGATGTGGCAGGTGCTCTACCCCGGGCGCCTGGAGGAAGAGGTGCCGATCGGGCACGTCACCAACGGCGTCCACGTCCGGACCTGGCTAGCCGGCGACATGCAACGCCTGATCGCCCACTACCTGGGCACGGACTGGCTCGAATCGCTCGCGCTCGCCGACACCTGGAGGCAGATCGAATCCATCCCCGATGCCGAGCTGTGGGAGGTGCACCTGGTGCTGAAGGCGCAGCTGGTGGCTTTCGTCCGCCGCCGCCTGGCCGATCGCCGCCGCCGCCTCGACCTGCCCGAGCCGGCGGCGGCGCCGCTCGACCCCGAGGCGCTCACCCTGGGCTTCGCCCGCCGCTTCGCCACCTACAAGCGTGCCGACCTGCTGCTGCACGACCTCGACCGCCTGGCGCGCCTGGTCGGCGATCCGGCGCGTCCCGTGCAGATCGTCTATGCCGGCAAGGCCCACCCCCAGGACGGCGGCGGCAAGGAGCTGGCCCAGAAGATCGCCCGCCTGGAGCAGGACCCGCGTTTCGCCGGCCGCCTGGTGTTCCTCGAGAACTACTCGATGCTGATGGGCCGCCAGCTCGTCCAGGGCGTCGACGCCTGGCTGAACACGCCGCGGCGGCCGCTCGAGGCGTGCGGCACCAGCGGGCAGAAGTGCATCCTGAACGGGGTGCTCAACATCTCGATCCTCGACGGCTGGTGGGCCGAGGCGTTCGACGGCGGCAACGGTTTCGCCATCGGCGGCGCCGAGTCGCACGCCGATCCGGCGGTGCAGGACGAGCGGGATTCGCGGGCGCTCTTCGAGCTGCTCGAGCGCGAGGTGATCCCGCTCTACTACCAGCGCGACGAGACCGGGCTGCCGCGGGGGTGGATCGCCAGGGTCAAGCGCGCCATCCGCACCCTCGCCTGGCGCTACAACGCGGACCGCATGGTGATGGACTACGTGCGCGAGCTCTACGTGCCCGCCGCCGGCGGGGATACGTCCCACCTGACTTAGCAGGCTGCTAGACCCGCCGCGTACGGCAGTCCCGAGCCATCAAACCGGTGCCGGGACGCCCCCTCCCCTTCGCTTCGGCCAACCGTTTCGCTTCAGGCGGGCAGGGCCCTGTCGGCCTTGGCGGCCAGGATGAAGTCGTTTTCGGAGAGGCCGCCGATCGAGTGGGTCCAGAGGGTCAGCTTCACCCTCCCCCAGCCCAGCTCGATGTCCGGATGATGGCCTTCCCGCTCCGCGATCTCTCCGGCGCGGTTGACGAATGCCAGCGCCTGGCGAAAGTCGGGGAAGCGGTATTCCTTGACCAGCCGCCGGCTGCCGTCCGGGGCGGCCTCGGCGGACCAGCCGTCCAGCTGGGTCAGCAGCTTCGCCAGCTGCTCTCCCGCGACCGGCGGCGTGCCGGCCTTGCAGGGACCGCAGGACCGCGACGCCAGGTCAGGCTGTGTCTTGTCGGACGTGTCCGGCGTGCTCATGAGCATCTCCTTCGGGCTGCCGCGGCGCGGTCCGGCGCGAGCGATGGCACAGCGCTTGCCTCCTTGCCCGGGTTGCAGGCACCCGCTGCGCTCGATCCATCGTGGAGCGGCGCGGCACCCTTTCCCGGCTCCACTCCGAGGATGGTACATCAATGTATCGGAGCCCTCCCTTCCCGTTGCCCCGGCACCCGACCGCTCGCCAGCTCGCCGCCTGGGGCACCGGCCTGCTGCTCGCCGCCGGTTTGTCGGCCGCGGTCGTCCACGGCTGGCGGATCTCGCGGCACTTCCCGGCCGCTCCCTTCCCGCAACCCTCCCGACTCTACGCCCGGGTCCCCGAGCTGGCGCTGGGCCAGCCCTGCAGTTTGCGGGATGTGGCCGCACAGCTGGAGAGCCAGGGCTATGCGGCCGCACCCCCCACACCCGACGCCGCCGGCGCTTCCCGGGGGACCTTCAGGCTCGCACCGCGCGCCGACACCCTGAGCGTCGGCCTCCGCCGCTTCCCGACGCCGGCGGGTTGGGCTGGCGGCGAGCCGCTGACGGTAGAGGTCCGTGCCGGCCGCGTCGCGCGGCTGCGTCTCGGCGGCCGGACGGTCGTCCGGGCGGCGCTAGAGCCGGCGCTCCTCGCCTCGTACCATGGGCCGGCCGGCGAGGAGCGCTGGCCGGTGCGCGTCGAGGACCTCCCGGACCACGTCGTGCAGAGCGTGCTGGCCGCCGAGGACGACGGCTTCTTCCGTCATTCGGGGCTGTCGGCGAGCGCCATCGCGCGCGCCGCCTGGATCGACCTCCGCGGGCGCGAGGTCCTGCAGGGCGGCAGCACCATCACCCAGCAGCTGGTCAAGAACCTCTATCTTCCCCGCCGCAGGAACCTGCTGCGCAAGACCAAGGAGGCGCTGCTCGCGGAGATCGTCGAGCTGCGCCACGACAAGCGCGCCATCCTCGAGGCGTATCTCAACTCGATTTACTGGGGCCGCAGCGGCCAGCAGAACCTCGTCGGCCTGGGCGCCGCCGCCCGCGCCTGGTTCGGCAAGCCGCCCGAGGAGCTGGACCTGGCGCAGGCCGTGACGCTGGCGGCAATGATCCGCGCTCCCGCCGACTACTCGCCG
>DATKFK010001186.1:0-2470 GCA_035544375.1 Thermoanaerobaculia bacterium | reverse complement strand
TCACCGGTGACTTCGATGGCGCGCTCGATTTCGTCCATGGTCGACATGCCGGTCGACAGGATGAGCGGCTTGCCGGTCGATCGCACCTTGCGGAGGAGCGGCAGGTCGGTCAGCGAGGCCGACGCCGCCTTGTAGCAGGGCGCGTCGAAGCGCTCGATGAACTCGACCGACTCCTCGTCCCAGCAGGAGGCGAACCAGAGGATCCCCCGCTCGCGGCAGTAGCGGTCGATCGCCTCGTACTCGCGCTCTCCGAGCTCCACCCGGTGCCTGTAGTCGATGTACGTCATGCGACCCCAGGGCGTCTCGCGCTCGACGTACCACTGCTCGCGCGGCACGCAGAGCTCGGGGGTTCGCTTCTGGAACTTCACGGCGTCGCACCCCGCGAGGAGCGCGCCGTCGATCATCTTGCGCGCCAGCTCGAGCGAGCCGTTGTGATTGATGCCGATCTCCGCGATGACCAGCACCGGCTGCCCGGCGCCGACCCGGCGGCCGCCCACCTCTACCACTGCTCCACTCATCGGTCCTCCTTGTGGTGACGGCCCGCGGACCCGGCCGTCTCCGGCTGGTCCCCGTCGCGGCTCGCGCGCAGGCCCAGGAGCCACTCGGCGAAATCGCGGAAGGCGCCGTGGCCGCCGTGCGCCGTGCAGCGGTAGTGGCAGGCGGCGAGCACCTCGGGCATGGCGTCGGCGGGCGCTCCGGTCAGGCCCCGCTCGCCGATTGCCGCCATGATACCGAGATCGTTCACGTCGTCGCCGATGTAGGCCAGCGCTTCGATCCCCAGGCCGGTCGCCGCCAGCACCGCCGGCAGGTGCGCCGCCTTGTCCTGGACGCCCAGGAAGAGGTGCGGCAGGCCCAGCTTGGCCGAGCGCCGCTCGACCGCGCCGCTGCGCTCGCGGGTGATGATGGCGGTCGCGATGCCGGCCAGGCGCAGCCGCTCGATCCCCATGCCGTCGCGCACCGAGAACCGCCGCAGCGACTCGCCGCTGTCCGAATAATAGACCCCGGCGTCGGTGAGCACGCCGTCGCTGTCGGTCAGCACCAGCCGCAGCCGCCGGCCGCGCGCCCGCAGCTCCGCCGGCAGCAAAGCGGCGGCGACGATCGGGATCGGCCCCGTCTTCACCATGCCGTCACCATGCCTGAACCAGCCGCCACCTTGCCCGCACCAGCCGCCACCGTGCCCGCACCAGCCGCCACCGTGCCTGCGCCAGCCGCCACCAAGCCTGCACTAGCCGCCACCATGCCTGCGCCAGCCGCCACCAAGCCTGCACCAGCCGTCACCGTGCCTGCACCAACCGTCACCATGCCGTCCAGCCGCCGTCGACGATCAGGTTGGCGCCGGTCATGTAGCGCGCGGCGTCGCTGGCCAGGAACACCAGCGCCCCTTCGTAGTCCGAGGGGTCGGCCATGCGTCCCAGCGGCGTGCGCGCCGCGTAGCGGGCGACGAATCCCGGGTCCTGCCCGTTCTCGACGCCGCCCGGCGACAGCGCATTGACCCGCACGCCCGCGCGCCCCCAGTAGGCGGCGAGGAACCGGGTGAGGGCGAGCACCGCCCCCTTGGTGGTCGGATAGGCCGCCGATTTGAAGAAGGTCTGGGTGCCGTCGGGCTGGCGGTAGAGCGCCTGGTCGGGGGCCACCACGGCATAGGTCGAGGCGATGTTGACGATGCTGCCGCCGCCGCGCCGCGCCATCTCGCCGCCCAGCACCTGGCAGCACAGGAAGGTGCCGGTGACGTTGACCTTGAGCGAATCCTCCCACAGGGCGAGCGGGAAGTTCTCGAACCGCAGCACCTCGCCGGCGGCCAGCGGGCTCTCGACCTTCTCGTTGAGCGCCGCGTTGTTGACCAGCACGTCGATGCGGCCGCAGCGGTCGAGCACGGCGTCGCGCAGCGCCCCGACCGACTCGGGCCGGGTGATGTCCGCGGCCCAGGCGAACGCTGCTGGCGGCGGCGCCCCCCCCGATGCCGCCGCCGGCCCGCCCGCGCCGGCCGCCTGCGCCGCCAGCTCCGCCACCACGGCCTCGCACGCGCCGGCGTCGAGATCGGTCGCCACCACCCGCGCCCCGGCCGCCGCCAGCGCCCGGCAGTGCCGCCGCCCCAGCAAGCCGGCGGCGCCGGTGACCACCGCCACCCGGCCGGCCAGCGAGAAGCCGGCCATCGTATCCGGCGTCGTGTCCGCGGTACTCGCCATCGTGCCGCCCCCGGCCAGGGCCATCAGCTCCTGGCCGCCACCCGCGGCTTGAGGTTGAAGCCGGTGGTGCGCCGGAAGACCGGCTCGACCGGCTCGCCGCGCAGCCGGGCGCGCAAGGCGGCCGCGCCAGCCGCAACGCCCGCGCCGGCCGCAACGCCCGCACCGCCCGCGCCGCTCTCAGCCACCGCCTCGCGCAGCGCCGACAGCGCCCCGCGCCAGGCCTCCAAGGTGTAGGCGATGTCGGCGTCGCCATGGGCGAACGACAGGTTGTGGAAGCCGCCCCA
>DATKFK010001185.1:0-5942 GCA_035544375.1 Thermoanaerobaculia bacterium | reverse complement strand
CCCCCGGCGCCGCCGCGGGGCGGGCCGGCGGCGCCGGACGCGGGCGGATCGTCAGGAGACGCGCCTCCCGCGGGTGGGGCGGCACGCCGCGGAGGTGCGGTCTTGCGGCGCTTGCGAGACATAGGAGCGGCCCATCTTAAGAGGTCGGCTCGGGACTGTCCAGACGCCTGTTACCCGGGCCTGCGAGCCAGCGGGCATTCGAGCCAGCCGAGCCAGCCGGGCCAGCGGAGCCAACGAGCCAGCCGGGCCAGCGAGCCGCCCGGGCCGGAGACGCGTACCGCCTGCCGGCCGGCCGGTGGGGCCGTCCGGGCAGGCGGTGACGTTCGGCGGCGGCTACTTGGTCGCGACGATGTTGAGGTTCTGGAACGCCCAGCCGTACGGCGGGAAGTAGGCGTTGTCGGCGACCCCGCCCAGGCCCATCTCGATGATCGGCCCGTTGCCCTGGAAGACGTTGAAATCGTTGTAGAGACCGCCCAGGACGTCCATGACCACGCCGCCGTCGCGGTTGGTGATCACGTAGTGGAGTGACTGCTGATCGTTGTCGAGATCGATGCTGAAGTGGTAGGTGTGGCCGCCCAGCAGCGGGAAGTTGCGCTTCAGCGTCGTCTCGATGAACGGCGTGCCCACGTCGATGACGTACTTCTGCTTGCCGAAGTTCTCGAAGCTTCCGAAGTACAGGGTCTTGCCGAAGCGGCGGCCGCCGTGGCGGAACATGCCGATCACGTTGCGGAAGACGACGAAGCCATTGGGGTCCTTCACCGCCACGTCGAAGTCGATGCTCAGCGTGTGGTAGAAGGTGTTGGGGTCGAGGTTCAACGTGTCGTGAAGGTCCGAGTTTCCCTTGAGGACGCGGAAGAAAGTGCCGGGCCGGCTGTCCAGGGTGACCGCGGTGAGGCCGGTGGGAAGCTGCGTGACCGGGTACTCGACGCGCGAATCCCAGCGGTTGGTGGCCGGGTAGGCGCCGAGCGCGTAGAACGGCTGATCGCAGGTGACGGCGACGTTGATGCCCGCCGCGGTGGGGGAGGGCACCTTGCTCATGATGTCCGGAATGCCGGTGACGCCGACCGCGGGCACCGTGATGCCGTCGCGCTCCTCGATGACCGAGCCCTTGGGACGAAGCACCTTGACGCTGCAGTTGGCGGCGAGCTGGCCGACGTTGTACAGCTGCAGGTTGCTCGCCGCGTCGGTGGCCTTGATCAGGTTCAGCACGTAGATCGTGGACTTGGCGGGGAAGAAGTCGCTCTCGGCGAGCAGCGGCAGCTTCCAGGCGGTGCGCACGGGCGATTGCTCCACCTCCATGGACACCTCGACCGTGTCGAGACCCGGCACCGGCGCCAGCATCACCATGCCGCCGCTGGGCAGGATCGGCGTCAGGTCGAGCAGGGGATTCGGCTTCGACGTGGACGGCCCGATGTAGGCATCGAGCACGGTCGCCGACTTCTCGAGGCCGGATTGGCCGTCGGCGACGTAGGTTGCCTCCACGTTGGTGAGCGTCAGGTTGGTCCTGACCATCTCGACCTTGGTTACCGTCACGCCGGGGCTGATGGTGGGAACGAGCACGTAAGAGATCGTTTGTGCTCGGGCCGCGGTGGTACAGAGGGTAGCCAATGCGAGAACCTGCAGGTGCAGTCTTTTCACGCGTCGAACTCCTTCGCCAAAGTGGCGGAAAAGCAGAAACCTGTTGGGATCTTAGCATAAGCCGCTGCCAGGAAGAAGACCCCGCGGCGCCTTCGCGGGCGCCGAGAACGCCTCGCGGGCGCGAGGCGCCGGGGCCGGGAGGGCGATGCCCGCGAGGCCGGCCTAGCGTTGACACCGGGGGCGGCGGATCGTAGGATGCCGCGGACTTCGAGAGCCTGATGGCCAAGGACCTGACGCCGAAGACGATCCTCGACGCCGAGCAGATGGCGCGGGTGATCCGGCGAATGGCGGGCGAGATCAGCGAGCGCAACCGGGGAGTCTCCGACCTCATGCTGGTGGGCATCCGCACCCGCGGCGTGCCGCTTGCCGAGGCGATCGCCGCCGAGATCGAGCGCATGGAAGGGCACGCCGTGCCGCTGGGGGCTCTCGACATCACTCTCTACCGCGACGACCTCTCGACCGTGGCGCCGCAGCCGTTGGTCAAGGCCACGCACCTCCCGGGCCCGATCGACGGGCGGGTCCTGGTGCTGTGCGACGACGTGCTCTTCACCGGGCGGACGGTGCGCGCCGCGCTCGACCACCTGGTCGATTACGGCCGCCCGCGGTCGGTGCAGCTGGCGGTGCTGATCGACCGCGGCCACCGCGAGCTGCCCATCCAGGCCGATTTCGTCGGCACCACGGTGCCCACCTCGCGGCACCAGCTGGTCGAGGTCTGCTTCCCGCAGACCGACGGCGCCGAGATGGTGCGCATCCTGGAGAGCGCGCCGCGCTGATGCCGATGGCAACGGCCTCCCCGGTGCGCTGGACGCGCGAAGACCTGCTGGGGATCGCCGAGCTGTCGCCGGGAGAGATCGAGCTCATCCTCGACACCGCGGAGTCCTTCCGCGAGGTCGGCGAGCGGCCGATCAAGAAGGTGCCGACGCTGCGCGGCAAGACGGTGGTCAACCTCTTCTTCGAATCGTCCACCCGCACGCGCTCGAGCTTCGAGATCGCCGAAAAGCGGCTGTCGGCCGACAACCTCAACTTCTCCGCCTCGGGCTCGGCGCTCTCGAAAGGCGAGAGCCTGGTCGACACCGCCCTCAACCTGCAGGCGATGGCGCCCGACCTCATCGTCATCCGCCACGCCCACGCCGGGGCGCCGCACCTGCTGGCGAAGAAGCTGAAGGCGGGAGTGATCAACGCCGGCGACGGCGCCCACGAGCACCCGACCCAGGCGCTGCTCGACGCCTACACGATCCGCCGCCACAAGGGGCGGCTCGCCGGCCTCAAGGTGGCCATCGTCGGCGACATCGAGCACAGCCGGGTGGTGCGCTCGAACATCCACCTGCTGACCAAGATGGGGGCGCGGGTGACGGTCGCCGGGCCGCGCACCATGATGCCGCCGGGCATCGAGCGGCTCGGCGTCGAGGTGGCCTACACGCTTGCCGAGGCGGTGCGCGGCGCCGACGTGATCATGATGCTGCGCATCCAGCTCGAGCGGCAGGGGCGCATGTCGATCCCCTCGATCAAGGAATACTTCGAGATCTTCGGGCTCACCAGCGCGCGGCTCGCGGGAGCGGCCGAGGACGTGATCATCATGCACCCGGGGCCGATGAACCGCGGCGTCGAGATCGCCAGCGAGGTCGCCGACGGCCCGTACTCGGTGATCCTCGAGCAGGTCACGCATGGCGTCTCGGTGCGCATGGCGGTGCTCTACCTGCTGTCCGGGGTGCACGAGGAGACGGCCTGAGATGCCGGCGACGGCGGCCAGCGGCGCGAGGTCCGGCACGCCAGGGGAGCGCCTGCGGATCGAAAACGGCAGGCTGATCGATCCCGCCCAGGGCCTCGACGGCGCCTACGACCTGCTGATCGAGGACGGCGTGGTGGCCGAGGTGGTGGCGCGGGAGGAGCGCCGCCCCGGCCGGCAGGCACGGGAGCCCCGGGAGCGCGGGGAATCCCGGGAAGCGCGGGGAGCGCGGGAACCTGCGGTGCTGGACGCGGCCGGGCTGGTGGTGGCGCCGGGGCTGATCGACATGCACGTCCACCTGCGCGAGCCGGGCCAGGAGTACAAGGAGACGGTGGCGACCGGCACCATGGCGGCGGCGGCGGGGGGCTTCACCGCGGTCGCCTGCATGGCCAACACCGAGCCGGTCAACGACAACCGATCGGTGACCGAGCACATCCTGTCCGAGGCGCGGCGCCACGGCTACGCGCGCGTCTATCCGATCGGCGCGGTGAGCAAGCAGCTGCTGGGCGAGGTGCTGGCGGAGATCGGCGAGATGGTGCGGGCGGGGGCGGTGGCGGTCTCCGACGACGGCAGGCCGGTGATGAACGCCGAGCTGATGCGGCGGGCGCTGCTGTTCGCGCAGCACTTCGACGTGCCGGTGATCCAGCATGCGGAGGACCTGAACCTGTCGGGCAAGGGCGTGATGCACGAGGGGGAGTGGTCGACGCGGCTGGGGCTCGCCGGCATTCCGGGCGCGGCCGAGGACGTGATGGTGGCGCGCGACCTGCTGCTGCTCGAGGACACCGGCGGGCGCTACCACGTCGCGCACCTGTCGACGGCGCGGAGCCTCGAGCTGGTGCGGCGGGCGCGGCGGCAGGGGCTGCCGGTGACCTGCGAGGTGACGCCGCACCACCTGGTGCTGACCGACGAGGAGGTGGCGCGGACGGTGTTCTCGACGCAGTGCAAGATGAAGCCGCCGCTGCGCTCGGAGCGCGACCGGCGGGCGCTGCTGGCGGGGCTCGCCGACGGCACGGTGGACGTCATCGCCAGCGATCACGCGCCGCATCATGCCGACGAGAAAGACGTCGAGTTCGACCTGGCGCCGTTCGGCATCCTGGGGCTCGAGACGACGCTGGGGCTGTGCCTCGACCGGCTGGTGCGGCCGGGCGTCATCAGCCTGTCGCGGCTGGTGGAGCTGCTCTCGACCGGCCCGGCGCGGGTGCTCGGGCTGCCGGGCGGGACGCTGCGTCCGGGCAGCCCGGCCGACGTCACCCTCTTCGACCCCGAGGGTGAGGTGACGATCGCGGCGGCCGGCTTCCTCAGCCGCTCCCGCAACACGCCCTTCGACGGCTGGACCCTGAAGGGGAAGCCGGTCGCCACGCTGGTGGGCGGGCGGCGGGTCGAGCTGCCGCGGCGCGCGGCGGGGTGACAGGGTCGGGTATCGACCACCGCCTCTTAGAGTTGACCTGCAGGTCAGGCATTACCCGGGCCGCTCGGCGCGCAGCCGGATGGCACGCAGCCACATCACCCGGATCAGCGCGCTGCCGGGATAGATCACCCGCCAGTAGGCGGCGAACCGCCGGCGCGTGGCGGGGTCGGTGGCGAACACGCGCGTCTCGGTGGTGAGAATGCACGCGCCGTGGCCGGCACCGCCGACCTGGAAGTTGATGGCCGCCTTGGCGTAACCGGGCGCCGATAGAGCCTTGAAGACCTCGGGCGTCAGCGCGAGGTTCCGCCGCCAGCCAGGAGGCGCGATCACCAGCGTGCCGAGGACGATCTCATGCGGCGCATCCGCCGCGAGCGGCAGGAAGGAGGTCCGCGCGGCGACCGCCAGCAACGGCTGGCTCCCGGGCGAGTTAAGGATGCCCTCCGGGCCTGGCCTGCCGAAGCGCCGGATCCAGGTCAGGGCGCGAAAGAAAGAGATTTCATTGGCGGTCACCTGCTCGATCGCCGCGTAGATCCGCTGGGGCGAGGCGCGGATCGTCGTGCGGTGGAGCTCGGCGAACTGCCACTCGGGAACGAAAGCGTCGAGCCGCGAGGCGGCGGCAGTGGCGCGGATCGTGCGCGCCGGCAGCAGCCAGCCGGCCGCCATCAGAAGCAGGCTGCAGGCCACGACGGCAAGGCCCTGGGCGCGGGTGTGAATGCCGAGAAATGCGAGAGGCCGAAGCAGGGAGACGGCGCCCGCGAGCGCGGTTGCGAATCCCGCGTAGACGAGGCCGACGCCGAGGAGGTTCACCGCTCGTCTCCTTTCCCTGGCCTTTCCGTGGGTCTCGAGCCTGCCGGTCGATCGGCGCCAGTGTAGTGCACTGGCTCACGGGGGCGCGCGACCCGCGACGCCGGGAATGCCGGACGGCGCCCGCGGGCACTGCGCTAGAGTTGCCGGGGCGCGCGCCAGCCGAGCCCTTGGGCGGGGAAGGATGAAGCGCGCGCGAGACCGAAGATGCGCACTGGGAGCTGCTCGATGGGCTTGGTGGTTCTGGGTCGCCTGGGCCGCGGTCACTGGTCGAAGCTGGCGGCGTGCCTGGGAGCTGCCTGCCTGGCGATCGGCTTGGCGACGGAGTGCGCCGGACCCGCCCGCGGCGCCGGGAGCGGCGCGGCA
>DATKFK010001184.1:0-8184 GCA_035544375.1 Thermoanaerobaculia bacterium | reverse complement strand
GCTCCACAGCACCATGAACGGCGTCACCCCGAGCCGCCGCGACAGCGCCTCGGCACCCTCGCGCAGCGCCGCCGGCAGCGCCAAGATCTCCTGACCGCCGCGGTAGGTTTGCCGCGGCGGCCGCGGCCGGTCGGTCGGCATCTCCAACGCCGGCGGCGCCCCGGCGAGATGCCGGCGCCAGAATTCGAGCTGCGACGCCAGGACCTCGCCCTGCAGCCACTCGCGCTGCCAGACTGCGTAGTCGGCATACTGCAACGGCAGCGCCGGCAGCACCCGGTCCAGCTCGGCGGCCGGGAAAGGGAGCGGGAGCGGCGGTGCCGCTGGCGGCCCGGCCGGCCGCGGGCCGCGCCGGGCGGCGGCGTACAGCGCCGTCATCTCCTGCACGAACACCCCCATCGACCAGCCGTCGGACACCGCATGGTGCATGGCGACCAGCACCACGTGCTCCCGCTCCCCGAGGCGCAGGAGCTGCACCCGCAGCAGCGGCCCGCCGCTGCCGTCGAGCGCGAACGGCCGCCGCGCGGCGGCATGGACCAGCCGCTCGAGCTCGGCGCCGCGGAGCGAGGCCCCGCCTGCCTGAAGGTGCGCGGCGCCGGCCACGGCAGCCAGATCGACCAGCGGCAGGGCGACCGGGCCGGCGGGAGCGATCAGCTGCACCGGCAGCTCTCCGCGCACCGCGAAGGTGGTGCGCAGCGCCTCATGGCGGCGCACCACGACCGCCAGAGAGGCGACCAGGGCGGCCACGTCGAGCGCGCCGCGCAGGCGCACCGCACTGGCCAGGTTGTAGGCGGAGCTGCCCGGCTCGAGTTGGTCCAAGAACCAGAGGCGCTGCTGCGCGAACGACAGCGGCGGCTCGTCCTGGACCGCGGTCGGCCGGCGCGCCGGCGACGGCGCAGCCGCCGTGGCGATCCCGGCGGCGCCGGCAGGGGCGTCTTCCTGCCGGCGCCGCCGCTCGCCGGCGATCGCCGCCGCGAACCCTGCCACCGTCGGCCTGTCGAACAGGCCGCGCATGCTCAGCTCGCAGCCGAAGAGCTGCCGGATGTGGGCGATCAGCCGGGTGGCGAGCAGCGAGTGCCCGCCCAGCTCCAGGAAATCGTCGTGGACGCCGATCTCTTCGACCCCAAGGAGTGTCTGCCAGATCCCGGCCACCAGCCGCTCGGTCTCGTCGCGCGGCGCGACATAGGCGTTGGCGAGCGCCGGCCGTGGGTGCGCCTGCAGGGTCCCCCTCCCCGGGAGCGGTGCCGCCGCCGGGGGGCGATCGCCTGCCGGGACCATGGCCGGGGCCGCTGCCGGATCGCCCGGCAGGCGGACCGCCGAGCCGATGGGCAGATCGAGCGACGACCGGGCGGGGGCGGCGTGTGGCGAGAGGGCGGCAGGCGGACCGGCCTCGATCCAGTAGCGCCGGCGCTCGAAAGGGTAGGTGGGCAGCGCGACCCGCCGCCGGCGCTCGTGCCGGAAGAAGCGCGCGCCGTCCACCTCGATGCCGGCGAGCCAGAGCCGCCCCACCGCCCGCAGCAGCGCCGCCTGGTCCTCGCTCCCGCCGCGCTCGCTCAGGCAGGAGACCGCGACGACGCCGGCGCTCGCCGGGTGCTGGCGGGCGAAGACGCTCAGCGTCTGCCCGGGGCCCACCTCGAGCAGCAGCCGGCCGCGGTCCTGCAACAGCTCCCCCAGCCCGGCGGCGAGCCGCACCGGCTGGCAGAGGTGGCGCGCCCAGTACCGCGGGTCGGTGGCCTCGCCGGCGGTGATCCAGGTGCCGGTGACATTGGAGAGGTAGGGTATCCGCGGCGGGCGCAGCTCGAACCGCCCGGCCAGCTCCGCCAGCTGCTCGGCCAGCGGCTCCATGAGCCGCGAGTGGAAGGCATGGCTGACCCGCAGGCGGCGCGACGCGACGCCCCGGCGCTCCAGCTCGCGCTCGAGCTCCGCCACCGCACCCGCGGTCCCCGCCGCCACCGACATCTGCGGCGCATTCACCGCGGCGAGGCAGAGGTCCGGGCCGAGCAGTGGCAGCAGGTCGCTCTCGGCCAGCGGCACGGCGAGCATCGCCCCGGCCGGCAGCTCGTCCACCAGCCGCGCCCTCTCGGCCACCAGCCGCAGGGCATCCTCGAAGCCGAGCACGCCGGCGATGCAGGCGGCCGTGTACTCGCCGAGGCTGTAGCCGATCATCGCGCTGGGCTGCACCCCCCAGTCCATCCACAGGCGGGCGAGCGCATATTCGACGAGGAACACCGCCGGCTGGGAGAAGCGGACGCGGTCCAGACGCCGGGCGGCCTCCCCGGCGGGACCGGCCTCGTCCACGGCCGCAGGTCCCGGACCTCGCCCCAGGAGCTGCCGCAGGTCGGGTCCCGGCGCCTGGCCCGCGGCCGGAGCCGGCGCGGGCACTGGCTGCCGGGGGGGATAGAGAACCTCCCGGAGGTCCACTTCCAGCGGCTCCGCCAGCAGCTGGCAGCCCCGATCCACCTCGGCGCGGAAGGCCGGCTCCGCCTCGTAGAGGCCGCGGGCCATCTGCAGGTGCTGGTCGCCGAGCCCCGGGAAGAGGAAGGCCACGCGGCGCGCACCGCCCTCGTGGCAAGCGGTGAAGACGCCCTCCGCGGCAGGCTCCGCCAGCAGGCGCGCGGCCTCGCCGGGGTCCCGACAGACGACCGCGCGCCGGTGGACGAAAGCCCTGCGGCCACGCTGCAAGGTGTAGGCAACGTCGGCGAGATCGAGATCGGGGCGGGCCCGCAGGTGGGCGGCGAGATTGGCGGTCGCGGCGGCGAGCGCCGCGGGGCTCCTGGCCGCAAGCAGCAGCAGCTGGTGCTGCCGGGTGGAGGCCGTCGCCGGGACGGCGGCGGGCGCCTCCTCGAGGACGACATGGGCATTGGTGCCGCCGAACCCGAAGGCGCTCACCCCGGCGCGGCGGGGCTGCCCGCCGGCGGGCCAGGGCGCCAGCTCCGGGTTGACGTAGAAAGGGCCGGCGGCGAAATCGATCTCCGGGTTCGGCCGCTGGAAGTGGAGGCTCGGCGGGATCATGCGGTGCTCGAGCGCCAGCACCGTCTTGACCAGACCGGCGATGCCGGCAGCCGTGGCGAGGTGCCCGAGGTTGGTCTTGATCGATCCCAGGGCGCAGGAGCGCCGGCGACCGGCGACGCGGAAGGCACGGGTCAAGGCCGCGATCTCGATCGGGTCGCCGAGCGCCGTGCCGGTGCCGTGCGTCTCGACGTAGGAGATCTCGGCGGCGTGGACGCCGCTGCGTGCCAGGGCCTCGGCGATGACCCTGGCCTGGCCCTCGACGCTCGGCGCGGTGTAGCCGACCTTCTGCGCGCCGTCGTTGTTGACCGCGGAGCCTCGGATCACCGCCCGGATCGTGTCGCGGTCGGCCAGCGCGTCGGCCAGCCGCTTGAGCACCACGATCGCCACGCCGCTGCCCACGACCGAGCCCTGCGCCGCGGCGTCGAAGGCCCGGCAGTGGCCGTCGGGAGAGACGATGCCGCCGCGCTGGTAGCGATAGCCCCGGAGCTGCCCGACGTTGATCGAAGCCCCGCCGGCCAGCGCCAGGTCGCACTCGTCGGAGAGCAGGCTCTGGCAGGCGGCGTGGACCGCCACCAGCGCCGTCGAGCAGGCGCTCTGGAGGTGGTAGCTCGGTCCGGTGAGGTTGAGCTTGTGGGAGATCCGGGTGGTCACGTAGTCGCCGGAGTTGGCGAGATCGATCTGCAGCGGATCGGCCGCCGCGGCCACCGCCGGGTTGGCCAGCAGGTGATAGAGCAGGTAGGTGCTGGTCGAAGCGCCGGCGAAGACGCCGGTCGGGCCGGGATGGGCCTCGCCGCCATACCCCGCGTCCTCGAGCGCTTCCCAGGCGCATTCGAGGAGCAGCCGCTGTTGCGGGTCCAGCAGCTCGGCCTCGCGATGGCTGTATCCGAAGAAGCCGGCATCGAACCGGTCGATCCCCTCGGGCATCGCGATCGCCTTCACCAGCTGCGGATCGGTGAGATCGGCCGCCGCCACTCCCGCCGCGCGCAGCTCCTCCTCGCTCAGCGGCCGGACCGACTCCACACCCTCGCGCAGGTTCCGCCACAGCTCGGCGGTCGTGGCGGCGCCCGGGAAGCGCCCCGCCATGCCAATGATCGCGACATCGGTCTCATCGCCGGAAGCGGACATCGGCGGGCTCAGGTTCGCAACACCGCCACCGGGTCGACCTTGATGGCCCGCAGCGACGGCACGCTGCAGGTGATGAGCGCGATCGCCAGCAGCACGAGCAGCGCCCCGAAGAGGGCCAGCGGGTCCAGCGGCCCCACGTCGTAGAGCAGGCCACCGAGAAGCCGGGTGAGCGCGATCGCCGCGGCCAGCCCGCAGGCCAGGCCGGCGGCCACCGGCGCCAGGGCGCGCCATAGCAGCAGGGTGAGGATGCTGCCGCCACCGGCCCCGACCGCGATGCGGATCGCCACCTCCGGGATGCGCTCCGCCACCGCGAAGGAGGCGGCGGCGCTGATGCCGATGCCGGTGATGGCCGCGGCGAGGCCGGCGAAGAGCAGGAGCAGGGAGGTGGTGAGGCGGGCCGGCGCGAGCGAGAGGCTGCGGACCTGTTCGAGGGTCGCCACGTTCGCCACCGGCTGCTCGCGGTCGATGGCCGCGACGGCGGCGCGCAGGCCGGGAAGCACGGACACCGGGGCGGTCCGCGTGCGCACGAAGAGCTGCGCCCCCGGACCGATCATCTGCAGGTAGGGCACGTAGAAGGCAGGGCGGGCGGGCGCCGCGAGCCCCTCCTGCCGCACGTCGCCCACCACCCCGACGATCGTCCGCCACGCCGTCTGATCCACCGAGTCGAGACCAACGCGCCGGCCGACCGGGCTGCGGCCGGGCCACCATCGCCGCGCCACCTCCTGGTTGACGATCACCACCTTCGGGGCCTGCTCGTCGTCCTGGGCCCTGAAGGCCCGCCCCTCCATGAGCGGGATGCCCAGGACGCGGAAGTACTCTTCGCTCGCGACGTGCAGGTCGCCTCGCGGCAGCGGGCTTCCGGGCGGCGCGGGCTCGCCTTCGACGCGGTAGGACGGAGTCATCGGCTCGGCATTCGCCATTGGCACGTCGCTCGACACCGCCGCCGCCGCCACCGTCGGATCGGCGGCGAGGGCCGCCAGCAGCCGTCGGAAGAAGCTCTCCCGCTGCGCATCGGTGCCGTACTTCGAGAGCGGCAGCTCGAGGGTCGCCGTCAGCACCCTCTCGGGCCGCAGGCCCGGATCGACCGCGAAGAGCCGCACCAGGCTCCGCACCATCAGGGCGGCGCCGATGAGCAGGACGAACGAGACCCCCACCTGCGCCGCGACCATGAGATCGCGGAAGCGGCGGCCGCCGCCGCCGGCGGTTGCCCGCCCGGGCCCCTCCTTCAAGCTCGCGGCGAGATCGTGACGCAGCGCCTGGACCGCCGGCATCCAGCCGGCGAGCAGGCCGGCGGCCAGCGAGAGGCCCAGGGAGAACAGGAGGACCACGCCGTCGATGCGGATCTCTGCAGTCCGCGGCGTGAAGCTCCGCGCGAATGCGACCAGCAGTCCCAGCGCCACCCAGGCCAGCACGCTGCCCAGCAGACCGCCCAGCAGCGCGGTCAGCAGGCTCTCGGTCAGCAGCTGGCGGACCAGCCGGACGCGGCTCGCGCCGAGGGCGGCACGCATCACCACCTCCTGCCGGCGGCCGAGCAGGCGGGCGGAGGTCAGGTTGGCCGCGTTGGCACAGGCGATCAGCAGCACCAGGCCGGCGGTCCCGAGCAGGATGAGGAGCCGCGGCCGGAAGGCGCCCACCAGCTCGTCGCTCACCGGTACCAGCGACAGCGTCATGCCGCGGACGACGGGATCGGGATAGTCGCGGCCCAGACGGGCGGCGATCGTCGCGGTGTCGGCCCGCGCCCGTGCGACGCCCACCCCGGGGCGGAGCAGGCCCCACAGGTCGAGGAAGCGCACGCCGCGGTTGGATTTCGTATCTTCCTGGGCGCGGAACGGGCAGGACGAGCTGGGCATGAACAGCTGGTCCTTGCCCGGATAGGCGGGAAGCCTGGGCAGCACGCCGACGACCAGGATCGGCCGGTCGTTCATGCGCAGCCGGCGGCCCACGATCCCGCGATCGCCGCCGAAGCGCTGCCGCCAGTAGTCGTAGGTGAGCAGCATCACCGGGTCGGCGCCGGGCCGGTCGTCGTCCGGCCGGAAGTCGCGGCCGAGGAGCGGCACGACGCCGAAGGCGCCGAAGAAGTCCGCCGACACGACGCCGGTCTGGATGCGGTCCGGCTCGGCGTTGCCGAGCAGGGTGAACGACATGGAGTGGTATTCGACGACCGCCGCAAGGGTCTTCGTCTGGCGGCGGTAGTCGAGCGCCTCCGGCACCGGGAAGTACAGCTGATCGGTGACCGCCCCGGGGATGCGCGGCACGATATGCACCAGCGCGCCGCCGTGAGCGTAGGGGAGCGGCCGCAGCAGGACTCCGCGCGCGACGCTGAAGATCGCCGTGTTCGCGCCGGTCCCGAGCGCCAGCGTCAGCAGGGTGACCAGCGTGTAGCCGGGGTGAGCCGCCATCTGGCGGCAGGCCTGTTTCAGGTCCTCTCGGATGTGCAGCTGCACGAGGTCTCCTTCCCGCCCCGGCGCCTCCTGAGTGCGCCGCGCGAGGCGCGTTCATCGGCGCGCCGCGGCCCCGGCCCGCAGCGGTACGCGCCGGAGGTCACACCACGGCCCGCCGCCGCGTCTCCCGGCGTGCGCACCGCGGCGGTGCGGCGGTCGCCGCAAGCACCTGCCGGAGGCGCTGCGCGCTGACGTTGCCGCCGGAGAGCAGGACTCCCACCCGCCGGCCGCGGCACTGTTCGTGCCCGAGCGCCGCGGCCAGCCCGGCGGCGCCCGCGGGTTCGACGACGACGCGCAGCTCGCGGACGATCCGCCCCATGGCTTCGAGGATGGCGCCGTCGCTCGCGGTCAGGATGCCGGCGCAATAGCGGCGGATGAGGTCGAAGTTGAGGCAGCCGGGGCGCGGCACGGTGAGGCCGTCCGCCACCGTATCGATGCGGTCGGGCGCGGTCGGCGCTCCTGCCGCCAGCGAGCGCACGATGCCGTCGGCGCCCTGCGGCTGGACGCCATAGACCCGCACCTCCGGCGCCAGGGCCTGAGCCGCGAGCAGGGCGCCGCCGAGCAGGCCGCCGCCGGAGGCAGGCACCAGCAGCAGGTCGAGGTCCGGCACCTCCTCCAGCAGCTCCCAGACCGCGGTGGCGGCCCCGGCCACCACGAAAGGATCGTCGAACGGATGGACCAGCGTATAGCCGTGCTCGCGCCGCAGCTCGGCCACGCGGGCGAACGCCTCCGCGGAGTTGGTGATGCCGCGGCTCTCGACCCTCGCGCCCAGCTGCGCCACCAACGTCAGCTTCTCCGGCAGCGCGGTCCCCGGCATCACCACCACCAGGCTGGCGCCCATCACGCGCGCCGCGTAGGCGGCTCCCACCGCCGCGTTGCCGGTGCTCACGGTGATCAGTCCCCGCTGCCGGTCGGCGGCGCTCAGCGAGCGCACGCAGTTGTAGGCGCCGCGCAGCTTGAAAGAGCCGGTGCGCTGGAGACACTCTGCCTTGAAGAAGAGCTGGCAGCCGGCGAGCCCGTCGAGCCGCTCCGAGCACAGCACCGGGGTGTGCAGCGCGACCCCCGCCAGGGCGCGGCGCGCCTGCAAGACCTTGGCGACGAGGCCGGCGACGTCCCCCGCCGCCGCCAGCGGGCGCGCCGCCTCGCGATGATCGGCCGGCGGCGGTGTTGCGGTCTGCCGCTGCGCCGACCGGTCGTAGCAGGCGGCGAGGCTCGTCGTCCGCAGCTTCGCCTTGTGGATCTTGTGAGTGTCGGTCCGCGGCAGGTCGTCGCAGAGCTCGAAGTAGCGGGGGACCTCGAACTCGGCGAGCGAGGCCCGGCACCAGCGGACGAGCTCTTCCGGCTCGAGGCGGCAGCCGGGGCGAAGCGCGACGGTGGCCTTGGCCTCCTCGCCACCCACCTCGTCGGCGACGCCGACCACCGCCGATTGCGCGACCGCCGGGTGGCCGTCGAGCACCTTCTCGATGTCGGCCGCCACCAGGTTCTCGCCGCGCCGCCGGATCAGGTCCTTGCTGCGGCTGACGAAATAGAACCAGCCCTCGGTGTCGAGGTAGCCGAGGTCGCCGGTCTTGAGCCACTCGCCGGTGAAGGCGGCGACGGTCAGCTCGGT
>DATKFK010001183.1:0-2479 GCA_035544375.1 Thermoanaerobaculia bacterium | reverse complement strand
CACGTCGAGCGACTCGTGAACGACCAGGATCGGCAGGGGCAGACCGGGAGTCTGGTGGAACGTCGTGCGCAGCATCTCGTGGCGTGCGACGACGCGTGCCAGGGCATGCCGCAGCCGCTCCTCGTCGACCTCGCCGGCGAGCAGGAGCGCCGTTTGCGCCCGGAGGGAGGGGTTCTCGCGCAGCCGCCAGATGCGCTGCTGGCGCGGAGCCGGGCGGAAGCCTTCGATCGGAGCGCTCATCTCGCTGGCGCCTCCTCGAGGCTCGCGGCCACCTGATCGAAGCTCTTCATCTCTCCCAGCGCCACCAGGATCTTGCGTTCGCCGAGGAACGGGTTGCGCGCGTGGGCCGTCAACACGTTGTCCAGCAGCACGACGTCCCCCCGGCGCCAGGCAAAGCTCACCTCGAGCCGCTCGTAGACGGCGAGGATCTCCTCCATCATGGCGTCCGGTATGCTCGAGCCGTCGCCGAAGTAGCAGTGGCGCGGCAGGTCGCCCTCGGCGAAGATGGATCGCATCGAGGCCCGGGTCTCCGGGTTGAGGCAGCCGGAGTGCCAGTGCTGGGCCTGGTTGAACCAGACTTTCTCGTGCGTTTCCGGATGGCGCACGACCGCCGGGCGTACCACCCGGGTGCGCAGGCCGCCATCTCCCTTCCACTCGAAGCCCATCCCTGACCGCCGGCAAGCCTCCTCGACCGCGGAACGGTCCGTGGTTTGGAAAACGGTCTCCCAGGAGAGCCCGAGGCCCGACTGGCCGAAGTTGCGGACGTACATCACGCCCTTTTCCTCGAAGCGGCGCACGATGTCCGGGGAAAGCCCGGCGTAGACCTTGCGGCTGTCGGCGAGCGGCGTCTCGCCGCCCTGCTCCGCCGGCTGCACGCAGCAGAACAGGATCTTCATCGGCCAGCTGTCGTTGAAGGAGTTCTCATTGTGCATGAGGAGCTTCTGGTCCTTGGGATAGAAGACCGGGCTGTAGACGTGGCCGCTCACCGCCTCGCGCGGATGTTCGCCGTTCTCGGCGAACAGCTCGGAGCAGACGCCGGCGGCGAAGGTCTCGAAGCGCGGCGCCGAGTCGATCTTGAAGCCGCGGAACAGGATGGCCCCGTGCACCCCGAGCCACTGCTCGATCGCGGCGCGGTGGGCGGCCGCCCAGGCCGCGAGGTCGACGTCCGGCAGCGCCGGTTCCACCACGAGGGGGAGCGGTTCACCCGGGTGGAGCTCGCCCAGTTTCACCAGCGCCGCGGCGGGAGCCGCGGCCTGCTTCGGGCTGACCGGCTTCAACCGGTTCAGGCCATGTCGCGTGAGATCGATTTTTTCCATGGTTCTCAGCTCCCGTTCTTGTTCGGTGAGGAAAGCCTCGAGCTCGCTCGAGCGGGCATCGGGTTGGGCCACGACCTGCTGCAACAGAGCTTGGAACGCGGCCATCAATCGCAGGATCGTCGAGCGGTCGAAGAGGTCGATGTTGTAGTTTGCCCATCCCAAGAGCGGCCCGCCGCGCTCTTCCTGGAAGGCGACGGTCAGGTCGAGCTGGGCCGCGCCGAGCTCGATCTCGAACGGCCGGAGCCGCACGCCATCCAGCTCCGCGGTGGCCGGGCCGCCGTGGGTGAGGAAGAACTTGATCTGGAAGAGAGGCGAGCGCCGCAGGTTGCGCGTCGGGCTCAGCTCGTCCACCAGGTGGTCGAAAGGCAGGTCTTGATGGGCATAGGCGCCGAGCGCCACCTCCCGCACCCGCGCCAGCAGCTCGCCAAAGGTCGGGTCACCCGCCAGGCTGGTGCGCAGCGTGAGCTGGTTGACGAAGAAGCCGATCAAGCCTTCCGTTTCCAGGCGATTGCGGTTGGCGACGTCGGTGCCGACGACGACGTCGTCGCGCCGGGCGCGCGGCAACGCCCGCGCCCGCTGGTGAAGGAGCAGCTTGAAGGCGGCGAGCAGGGTCATGAACAGGGTGCCCCCCTGGCGCCGGCCGAGCTCCCGCAGCGCCTCGGCCAGCGGCTCGGGGAGGACTACCGCGACACTCTCGCCGCGCAAGCTCTGCACCTCCCGGCGCGGCCGGTCCGCCGGCAGCTCGAAGGGCGCGAGCGCGGCGAGCTGGCGCCGCCAGTAGCCGAGCTGGCCGGCGAGGGCTTCCGCGGTGAGCGAGCGGCGCTGCCAGTGAGCGAAGTCGGCGTACTGGATCACCGGTTCCGGAAGGCCCGCCGGCAGGCCGCCGCCGAAGGCTGCCGTCAGGGCCGCCACCTCGCGCGCCAGCACGCGGGCGGACCAGGCGTCGCTGACCGCGTGATGGAGGGTGAGGACGAGCACGTGCTCGGCAGGCGCCAGGCGAAAGACGACGACGCGCATCAGGGGTCCGCGCGCGACGTCGAACGGCTTGCGTGCCTCGTGCTCGGCGAGCGCACCCAGACGTTCGCCCGCGGGCGCGGCCGCCGCCAGGTCGACCACGGCGAGCCGGACCGGGGCCGGCGGCGCGATGCGCCGGACGGGGCGCC
>DATKFK010001182.1:0-2457 GCA_035544375.1 Thermoanaerobaculia bacterium | reverse complement strand
TTCGACCCCTGTCCTCTTTCTTCTCCTGGCGTCTGGCGGTGGGGGCGTTGGGCTTTGCACCCTCGAGCGCTGGCCCATCAAGTTGCTGTCGCGGGCTGGCCTGGTCGTCCCTCCGGTAGGGACCCTTACGCCTCTGTTGGTAAGGCCGCTCGTTGCGGCCGGAACCACCCGGGGGAAAACGGATGTTCGTACGCTGTCTGAAGGTCCTGGCGGCTGCCGCGTGGATGGCAAGCGCCGCCCACGCCGCTCCGGTCGTGTCTGCAACGCGCTCGATCGTCAGCCGGTTGCGGCACTTCGAGGTCAAAGAGTTCGAGACGGACATCCCCCCGGCGGTGGCCCGCGATCTGACCGCTCTCAAGCACGCCCTGCTGGACCTGATCGTCAAGATCGCTGCCGCGCCAGGCGCCGCCGCGGCGCCTCCCGGCATGCTGACCGCTCGCGTGATCGCGCGTCTGGCGAAGGAGGACGTTCCGGTCGGAGACGACTGCGATGGCTACGGGGCGATCAGCCGGATCGAGCTGTGGCGGCCTCCCGAATACCCGGCCTGGCTGATCGCCACGACCACGCTCTCGATCCCCTATGGCGGCGACACCTCCGTCTATCTGTTCGAGGCCGAAGGGAGCTCGTGGAAGCACGTCCTGTCGCAAGAGGCAAACGGCTACTCCGACATCGCCGGAGCCCAGGGCTCCCTGCAGCTACAGGTGTCTCCTGCACCGGCGGGGGAGGAGCCGTACCTGGTCACCACCGACGTCCCGCCATGGCCCACCTCGATGTGGCAGGTGCTGCGCCTGAAGGTCCTGCGGATCGGCAAGAGCCCCGGCTCGCCCCGCGTGCTGGCCGACCGCACCCTCGAATACGCCCTCGACGAGGGCTCTTACCTGTCGCTGCATGCTCGCGGTTTCGAGCTGATCTGGCTGGGCGGGACCGTCAATCGCGAGCTTGCTGGCTTCCGCGGGGTTCACTACCTGCGCTATGCGGTGTCCGCCAACAGGGCCGTGGTCGCCCGCAGCATCGCCTTCGATCCCAACGACCTCCTCAGGGGCTGGGCGGCCCGACCCTGGACCGCGGCGGCAGGCCTCGTCACGCCCGCGGCGCGATCGGCGGCGCGGCAGTGGCATCGCCGCCTTCGCCAGCCTGGATGGGGATGTGGCCTTGGCCCGCTACGGCTTGGAAGTAGGGGCCATGGCGAGCTGCTGGCGGAGGCCGGTTGCGAAAACGTCTCCCGCGAGGCGCCGTCCGTCTACTTCGTGCTGACGCCTGGACGTTCGAGCTTTCGCATCGCTGCCGTCGCAACCGCCCCACTGGACCTGGCGGAGCGGTGGCAAAAGGTCTATGCCGCCGGCGACGCCGAGCTGACCGCCGACCCCGTCCCCGCGTGCATCGTGCGCCCGAAGTTGCCGCCTGAGGTTGCCGCCACCGTTGCGCAGGGTGCGCAGCCCCCGGGGGTCCCGATGAGCATCGTCGTGGCCCCGGACGGGACCGTCGAATCGGTTGTCCTGCGCGGCTGGCCGGCCGAGCCGGCCGGCCTCGCGGCGGCCGTGGAAGCGGTGCGCCGCTGGCAGTTCGAGCCCGGGCGGAAGGATGGGCAGCCGGTCAGCGTTGCGCTCGAAGTGAGAGTCGACTTCGAGCCCTGAGCGCCCCGACGAGCGCCATGGCCCGGGGCTGGGGTCTCGCGTCCGGCGGGAGATCCGAATCCTGATGAGATTGAAGCGCAGCGGGGTCCTTGACTGAGGGAACCTCGGGGCTCCCGGATACTATTGAACGCCGTCGCCGATCCAGAAGGTGCAGATGCCGCGGCGGATCCCCGCAGCCGATACCAACCGCACTTCAGCTTGCAGACGAGGCGGCTTTGCCATGAATTCCCGCTTGATTGGCTTGACCAAGGATATGAGGTGGCGCTTCCGGGCCTGCTCGTACTTGTTCAATGTTGGAGCTGTGTGGATCCTCTGCGGCACCTTGCTCAATTTGCTTGTCCGCCTGGTGGCGGACCGTCGGACGCAAGAGGAATTCTCGCCCATCTGGTTCACTCTCTCGATGGTGGGCTTTGGCATCACCTCGGCAGGCTTCGCACTGAGCCTGGCGATCTGGCGGTGCCCGGTGTGCGACAAGTTCCTGCGGCGAACCGACAGGTACATTTGCGGCAAGTGCGGGGCGACGATCCGCGAGCGCGGGGAGAGCGCGGCGAGCTGAACGCGGCCGGCGGTGGCGCTTGGTCGGGGTTCGAGCTCAGTTGGTCTTGATCGCCACCAGATCGGTGAGATCGAGGCCGATGTCGTAGGAGAAGACCCAGAGCGCCGCCGGCGGCGGCCGGTGGCTAGCGGCGCGAGCGGACCTCGAAGTTCACGGTGAGCGTGTAGAAGACTTTGACCGGCAAGCCTTTCAGCGTTGCCGGCTTGAAGCGCCAGTCGCAGATGGTGTCGAGCGCGCTGGCGTCCAGGCCGGCCGAGGGGCTCGGTT
>DATKFK010001181.1:0-7599 GCA_035544375.1 Thermoanaerobaculia bacterium | reverse complement strand
GCCGCCGCTGCCGCTCGACGACGGAGAGGCGCCGCCGCCATGCGAGGTCGAGCCGCCGCCGCCGCTCGAAGAGGCCCCGCTCTCATGCGTGCCCGAGCTGGAGCTGCCGCTGTTGCCGCTGCCGCTCGACGACGAGCCGCTCTCGTGCGAGCTCGAGCTGGAGCTGCTGCTGCTCGAGGATGGCGCACTCTCATGCGAGCTCGAGCTACTGCTGCTGCCGCTGCTGCTGCTGCTGCTACTACTACTACTACTGCTACCGCCGCCGCCGCCGCTCGACGACGACGCGCTCTCGTGCGAGCTGGCCCCGCCGCCCGACATGGCGACCGCGGGTCTTCCAGCGGCCAGCAGCAGCGCCAAGAGCGCGGCGGCGGTCCAGTGGAGCGCAGCCCTCTTGCCGGCGGCCGCGGTAAGGCAACGATCATGGAGGGCCTGCTTCGTCCTCAGCTCCAATCGCGCGTTCATTTTCGATCCCCTTTTCGGTCTGACGCCGCCTGCCGGGAAGTCAGTGGGTTGTTCCTGCCGCCGCGTCCCGAGGCTTCGTGGCAGCGACCTGGCGGCCGCTCCCGAGAGAAAACTATTCGACCGCCGGCAGCGCCAGAAGAGCATGGACATGCGTTTCATGCGAGAGGGAGCATGGACATGCGCTTTTTTCGACCACAGGGGACGCTAGTAGCCATGGCATCGACGGCCTCATCGTGGACAGCCTCGCCGTGGACCCGGTGAATGCCGGGACGCTCTACGCCGGCACCTGGACCGACGGGGTGCTCAAGAGCAGCGACGACGGCGTCAGCTGGGAGCCGGCCAACCACGGCCTGCACGGCCAGTCCTTCGTCGGCGCGCTGGCGAAGGATCCGCTCTCGCCGTCGATCCTCTATCTTTGGGACGGCCTCGGGTTCTTCGCCACCCACGACGGCGGCGCGCACTGGCTTCGTCCCGGAGCGCCCTTGGCGAACGTGGTCTCGCTGGCGGTCGCGCCGGGGGTCGCGGGCACCGTGTACGGCTTCGTCGCCGGGATCGGCAGCGGCGAGATCGAGAAGAGCCTCGACGGCGGCGCCACCTGGAACCCCGTATTGAAGCTCGCATCCCTGGGCGGCCCGAGCCCGGCCATCTACGTCGCGCCGTCCACGCCGGATACGGTCTACGTCGCCTACAGCCAGTGGCGAGGTAGCCCGCTGCGCTTCCGGATGGACTATGCCGTCAGCCGCGACGGCGGCAAGAGCTTCCAGTTCCTGTTCTCGTTCCCAACCGGTCTCGGGGCCTTCGCCGTGGATCCGACGGATGCAAACACTTTCTATCTCGCCAACGCGTACGGCAGCGTGTATCCCGGCGCGCTGTTCAAGAGCACGGACGGCGGGCGCACCCTCGTGCAGTTGCCGGTAAGCAGTGGGATCTCCGCCTTGCTGATCGACCCGGCAAACCCGTCGACCGTTTACGCCGGCATCTACCAGGACGTCATGGTGAGCCGCGACGGCGGCATGACCTGGAGCGAGCTCGCCCCGGGCCTTTCGCGAGTGTCGATCTCGCAACTCGCCTTCGGTCCGGGAGGCGCGCTGTACGCGGTCACCCAGACCACGGTCTTCCGCCTCGCGCTCTGAGCAAGCGCCGGCGCGGCGGCGCCTGGTGCACTAGCCACCGGCCCGTCAAAGCAAGGACGGGCAGCAGAGATACAGGAGGCGCGGTACAGTAGGGACCGTGGCCTCGCCCGGATCGGCTCAACCCCGGCGCGCGCCTACGGAGGTTCCAGATGCGAAGGCTCGCGAGCTGCATCCTTGCACTGGCCCTGCTTCCTCATGGGGCCGCGGCAACCCCTGGCTTGGCAACCGGCCCCCTCATCGCGGTCGGCACCGGGGCGCATCCGCACGCCGCGGCCCTGCCCGCCGGCGGCTTCGTCGTGGTCTGGGAGGCGGCGCCCGATCACGGTCCGGCGACTCCCAACACTCTGCACGCCCGGCTTTTCGACGCCCGGGGCGTCGCGATCGGCGGGGAAATCGAGCTGGTGCGACCGGTGGGCCAGGCCCTCGCTGGCGTGGCGGCGCTTCCCTCCGGCTTCGTGGTGGTCTGGGAGCAGGACAATGCCTACGGAGCTTCGAGCGTGTTCGCACGCCGGTTCGATCTCACCGGCGCCGCGCTGGGCCGGCCGTTCAAGGTCCACCGCAATAGCTCGGTATCCCGCTGCTGTGCGGAAGTCGCGGCGGCGCCGGGCGGCGGCTTCGTCGTGGGCTGGTCCGCATTCAGCGACATCCGGAGCGGCAACAGCGTCGTGCTGACGCGTTTCTTCGATGCCGCCGGCAACCCCTTGGGACCGCCGCCGCCCGACCCCAAGCCGGTATCCATCGAAGATGCCTCGGGCGACGCCCTCGTCGCCCTCGCGGTCGATCCCTCGGGAGTGCTGAACAGCATCGTCCTCGACGTCGCGGACGCGGCGACGCTTCTCTGGCGCGGGAAAGAGCTCGATCCCGACGCCGACTTCGCTCCCGAGTACGACGTCGCCGCGAGCTTCGCGGCCGACGGCGACTTCGTCCTCGCGCGCGCCACCGGCGATCCGTTCTTCGCCTATACCTTTCCTTCCGCGATCGTCGCCCGCCGCTTCAGCGGCAGCGACGGGAGCCCGCTGGGGGCCAGCGTGCAGCTGAGTCACCGCCAGGGTTGGGAGGTGCAACCAGCCGTTGCGGTCCTGCCCGACGGGCGCTTCGTCGCGGTCTGGAACGAGGTCGCCTCTCGCCAGCTCCTGGGCACGCTCTTCGCCCGGGCCTGGAACGGCGACGGCACGCCGGCGACGCACGAGCAATACCTCAGCACCTCGGCGGCCGCCGCGCAGGGACAGGCGGCGTTGACCGTGCAGCCGGACGGAACGGTCATCGCGGTTTGGCAGGAGGCCGGCAAAGTGACCGCCCGGCTGCTGCGGCTGCCTTCAAATTGAAAGCGCTAGCAGCCATGCCGCCAATGCCGGGCCTCGTTCCTATAGGATCGATGCGACCGACCCACTGAGTGTTTTTCTTGGCACTGGCAGCAACCGGTCCACGACCATGCGCCCTGACCGGCTCATCCGAAACCTGCTCCTGGCTGCGGGCACCCTGCTGCTCGGATACGGCTTCGTGCGCTTCTTTCTCGCCCAGGTTGGCCCTGGCCAGACCTCGGATCTCGCGGCGGTGGTCGCGGCGCCGCCGCCCGGCTTCGAGATCTTCGACCTGGGCAGCGTGCCGACCGCCCGTGCCGCGCGCGAGCTGGCTACGCGCCTCGCGGCCCGTCCGGGCAAGATCGGCATCCGGTTCAGCACTCCGCGCGCCACGCTCTACTGGCTCGCCGACCCCGACCGCGACACGCTGGAAGAGCGCGCCGCCGGCGCCGCGGGGACCCGCCTCGCGACCTTGTGGAGCGGCCAGATCCGCCGCCGCCTCGACTGGGCGGTCTCTCACGACGGCGACCTGTCCACTCCCGGTCTCGCGCCGCCCGAGCGCAGGAATCTCTACCATTGACCGTTCGCCACCCTGCTCCTCGGCGGCCCCGCAGATCCCCGATTCGTCGAGCGCCAGTTCGCAAGCTCTTCTGCGGTGATCTCATACCGGTTCTCCCTGTCTCCTGATGCGCCTTCCACGAGAGAATGGAGCCTCGGCGGAGGCGCAAGGAGAAAGAATGGCCGAGGCTTCAGCGGTGCAGGCGCCGGCGGGCGAGGACCCGTCGCGGACGGCGCTCGTGGCGGCCGCGCGCCGAAAGGACCAGCGGCAGTAGCAGCACAAGCAACCCGATCGTCCTTGGCCCGCGATTCCCCGCGCGATCCACTCCGGGATTCCGCCCCGCGATTCTCTCCCGCAACCCGCTTGACTACATTTGTAGTCTGCCATACCATGCCCTCAGCTGTAGTCGCGAGGCCGCGGGCGGCGCCTATCGGGCTCCTGCCGGCCGTGCGCCTGATAGCTCAAACCCGTTTCTTGGAGCTGCATGGGAGAAGTGATGAACGCCTTCAAATGCATCCAGGCTTTGCTGCTGCTGGTGGTGGTGTCCATGGTCGTCGTCTTGCAACCCCTTCCCGCGGCCGCACGGCAGAGCGCAGACGCGGTGAAACCCGCCGAACGGGACGGACAGCACGATTTCGACCCCCTCATCGGCAAATGGAAATTTCACCTGAAGCGCCGCCTGCGCCCCCTGACAGGCTCCAATGAATGGATCGACGTGTACGGTACCGGAGCCTGCTTCAAGATCTGGGATGGGCGCTCCCAAATGGACACGATCGAGCTCGACGGCCCGACCGGTCACATCGAGGGCCTGACCTTGCGTCTTTACAATCCTCAATCCCATCAGTGGCGGCTGTACTGGGCCAATAGCAGGATCGGCGTCATGGACCCACCGCAGGTTGGCGAATTCAAGAATGGGCGCGGCGAGTTCTTTGCCCAGGATACGATCGACGGCAAGACCATCCTCGTTCGCTACGCCTGGACGAACATGACCACGGGCACGCCCCACTTCGAGCAGTCCTACTCGGACGATGGCGGCAGGACCTGGGAAGTGAACTGGATCACCGATCAGACACCTATAAACTGAAATTGCCCCGGTTTCGTGAACCCGCGGGGCTCCTCGTGTGCGGGCCGAGCCGGCCGCCGATGGCCAGCCAGCAAGCTGCAAGCGCCAGCTCGATGTCCTGGGGCGAGACCTTCAAGGAGTACCGCGAGCGAGCGCGCGAGCCACCGCGAGTCACGCCGCCACCGGGTCTCGGCGATGTCAGCGGCATCGTGGTAGGCAACCTCGACCGCCGCGCCCTACCGGGTTTGCGGTGAGGGCTGTATCGCGGGCTCTCGAAAAGGGCTTAGACCTGCTCCTTGGGCGGTAGGCTAGCCGGCTCCCTCGGCCGCTGGTCCGGCGGCTCGTTGGCCGGGCAGCAGGGGGCAGCGCCGACCGCTACAGGAAGGCCATCCCCAGCGCGGTGGGCCAGCGTTATTGTGGGCAAGGACAGGTGGAATAGACCTCCACTGGGAAGCTTGTCGCCTCTCCGGTGCAGACGCCACCGCCACCAGGCTGGGGATATTCATTCCCGGAATCGTATTGTGCACAGGTGATGTTGCATTCGCCGACCAGTGTGGTATGGGCAGCGCTGGTATAGTAGGCGGTTTTGATCCATGCGGTGCAGCCGTCGGGTCGGGCCGGCGCGACCGCGGCCAGAGAGATCACCAACAGGGCCCAGCTGATGCTGAACAAGCGTGTCATTTCGTAAGCCTCCTTGAGCCGTTCCCCCGACCTCAGCGAGGTCTTGGGCGACATGGTTGCACCTTTCCTGACCTCTTACGGACCGACTGCCCATCCACCAGAGGGATGAGCGGATACTATCTTATCATCTGCTGTAAGGCGACGCAAGCGCTCACCGACGTCCAGAGGCGCAATCTGCTCGGGATCCTCGAGGACCGATACGGCCGACGGCCTCCGCCCGAGACTGCGGCCGCGGCTCGCGCATGGCGGCGAAATTGGAGAGGTGGGCGACGGCTCCGGGCCCAGTACCCGAAGGCATCAACGCCGGCGGCGAAGCTGTCGATCGAGATCAGCGTGCCTGGCCCGCCGGGGCGAAGGCGACGGAGAACGACTCGGCCATCGTGAGTCGTGCGGACTGGGGAGTCACGGGTGCGGTGGATGTAGGCCGGGCAAACTGCCGCCAAGTTCAACGCACTCTGGGTATGGGTGACTTCGAGGGATCGCCCTGGCAGCGTCACTGATCGATCCCAACCCGTTCGCAGTGCGAGTGAATCTGACCCTGGATCTTGCAACCTCATGGCACCTACGATAAGGGACAGCTCGCCCGGCGAGACCGCGCGCCTGCTGGTAGTCGAGCCGTCGAGTCAGCCGACGCCATTACCCCGGTGGGACCTCCAGGCACAGTCGCTCGTCTACCTGAAGACTCCGGCCTTCCCCCCGTAAGTGAGGGGTCAGCTCCCACATTAGCCTTTTCGAGGCCTGCTCAGCGTTCACTCACGTTTCGGCCTGCATGGTCGCCAAGTCGCCCGAGGGCGACCCTCTACACCGGAGGCTCCGATGGCTTCGTCTCCTCCACCATCGCTCCGATTGCTACCGGCCGGAGCGACCCAGTTGCCGGGTGGGATTCGCACCCACTAGAAGTCGCCGCCTTTTCACGGCGCACACTTACGCAGGGCTTACGCAGCCGAGAATGGCGCCGCCAGCGCCTAAGCGTGTAGGTGCAATAGTGCGCGAGGTGAGCGTTGACGGGCCTGGCTGGGAGGCCCCGTGGTTGTCTGAGTGCTCCTAGGGATGATTCCCCCGCGCTACTCGACTGCTGATTACGAATCAAATTTTGCCAGTTCTATCGCCTACGCTACAGTACGACAAGCTACGCTACTGCAACGACTTACAGAGAAGCTTGTCAGCGGCCTTTCGCCGTTGTACCCTCCGAATTGCTTCCCCAAGCTTCCCCCTGGATTCCCCGGAAGCGAGTCAGATGGCCGTCAGATGGCCAAGGAGGGGCCGATGCCGAAGCTCACCAAGCGGGCGATCGACGCCATCAAGGCGACCGGCAAGGACGAGATCCTCTTCGACGATGAGCTGCCCGGCTTCGGCCTGCGGGTCAAGCCCAACGGCACCCGCTCGTTCTTAATCCAGTACCGGCAGAGCGGCAGGACCCGCCGCCTCACTCTCGGCCGCTATGGCCGCCTGACGCCCGAGGAGGCGCGCAAGCTCGCCAGGCAGCACCTGGCCGCCGTCGGGCGTGGCGCCGATCCCTCGGAGGAGCGCCATCGCTCGCAGCAGGCGCCCACCCTGACGCAGTTCGCCGACCGCTACATGGTCGAGCACGCGCTCGGCAAGAAGAAGCCGCGCAGCGCCGAGGGCGACCGGCGCATGCTGCGCGACGTGATCCTGCCGCGGCTCGGCCGCCGCAAGGTCGAGGACATCACCCGCTCCGAGGTGGTGAAGCTCCACCAGAGCCTCGCCGGGACGCCGTACAGCGCGAACCGGGTGCTCGCTCTGCTGTCGAAGATGTTCAACCTGGCGGAGCGGTGGGGCGTGCGGCCCGAGGGCAGCAATCCCTGCCGCTACGTGGACAAGTACCCGGAGCGGCGCCGCGAGCGTTTCCTCTCGGGCACCGAGCTCGCCCGCCTCGGCGAGGTGCTCGCCGCGGCGGAGGGGAGCGGCGCCGAGCCGCCGCTGGTGGTCGCCGCGCTGCGGTTGCTGGTCCTGACCGGCTGCCGCAAGTCCGAGATCCTGACCCTGCGGTGGGACGACGTCGACCTCGAGCGCGGGGCCCTGCACCTGCCCGACTCCAAGACCGGGCCGAAAAGCGTACCGCTGGGCGCTGCCGCCGCCGAGGTCCTCGCCGGCATCCCGCGGGTCGCCGGCAACCCGTTCGTCTTTCCTGGCGAGCGTCAGGGCTCGCATTGGGTCAACGTCGAGCGCTCCTGGCGGCGCATCCGCAGGGCCGCCGGGTTCCCCGAGCTGAGGATGCACGATCTTCGGCATTCGTATGCGGCCATCGGCGCCGCCGCCGGCCTCGGCCTGCCGGTCATCGGGCGCATCCTCGGGCACACCCAGGCGAGCACCACGCAGCGCTATACCCACTTCGCCGACGACCCGCTGCGGGCGGCGGCCGACCGCATCTCGAACGAG
>DATKFK010001180.1:0-3730 GCA_035544375.1 Thermoanaerobaculia bacterium | reverse complement strand
CGGCGGCGACCACCGCCTGACCGTGCTCCGGTGGCGCTTCAGCAAGACCGTCGAGTATGCCTACTGGGCGGCGGAGTGCACCGCCTGCGGCGCTTTTCGCGGGGATTGGCCGGTCATCGAAAAACGGACGAAATTGCTCGCGGACCTCGAATCGCGCCGCACCGGCGGCTTGAGCTACCGGCCGCTGCGCCTCGACGTCCCGCGCCAGGCGCTGCAAGAGCTGACCTGGGGCAGAGAGGTCAGCCCGCACGCCAGCGCGCTCGGCTGGCACCGTGCCGGAGTGCCGGCGCCGGTCCGCTCGCCGGAGGCCAGCCAAAACCCGCCGGTTGCACCTGGCCGCACCGGTGACGCCGAGGCCATCCCGTCAGCTGCCGCAGCGGCTGGCCACTCGGTTGCCACCGCTCCGGCCCAGCCCGCTTCTCTCGCCGCGGCCCTGCCGCCCGGACCCGCAGCGGCCCTGCCGCCCGGACCCGCAGCGCCCCTACCGCCCGGACCCGCCGCGCACCTGTCAGCCGGATCGCCTCATCGCCTGGGAGAGATCCTCACCTCCTGGCTGGGCTGGCTGGGTTGGCTGGGCTGGCAGGACCGGTCGGGCGCGCGGCGGCGGCCACCAGCCTCCCGCGCCCCTACTCCGCCGCCACCGGCGCCAGCCGCGCGCTCCGCAACTGGGCGTTGAGCCGCTCCAGGTCGTGAATGCGCAGCTCGTCCCATTTCTGGCGCAGGCCGGCGAGGCGCCGCTCGAGCTCGGCGAAGCCCGCCTGCTGCTGCGTGGTGGGCGGCTGGTCGGCCCCGTCCACCAGGACCAGCAGGCGCCCCAGCTCGTCGTTGAGCTGCGGCAGATTCGCTCTCGCCCCGCCCCGCCGCGCCGCCGCGGGGGCCGCCGCCTCGGCTTCATCTCCGCCCTCGCCTGCCAGCGCCGCGGCCTTGGCGTCGAAGGCCGCCACCGCCTTGCCGAGATCTCCCCTCCTGGCCGCCGCCGGCAGCGCCGCGAGCCCGGCACGCACCGCCCTGACATGGCGCAGGGCCGCGGCGTCCGCGGCCATGGCCGCGACGATCCCGCGCGCCAGCTGCAGCTGTTGCGCCAGGCCCTCGGCCGGTGTCCGCACCCGCGGGTCCATCTTCACCTCCAGCGGCTGCGTGAAGGTCCGGCCGTCGGCGGTCACCTTGACCCGGTAGGTCCCGGGCAGCACCAGCGGTCCCAGCGGCTCCGCCGGCGTGTCGTGGACGACGGCAGCGATCGGGTACTCGTGGTTCAGCGCCTCCGGCGGCGGATAGCGCAGGTCCCAGACGAAGCGATGCATCCCCGGCGCCGCCGCCAGCGACTGCGGCGGCCGCACCCAGTACATGGGAATCGGGAGCTCCTTGGGATCGACCGGCGGCGGCCGGTCGGCGCTCGAGAAACGCCGCACCAGCGCCCCGGCGGCGTCGACGATTTCAAGCGTCACCTCCCCGGGCGCCGCGGCGGCCGCCGGGCTCGCGTCAGCCGCTCCCGCCGCCGAGCGTCCCGCGCCCAGCAGGTAGTCGATCACCGCTCCGTCGGGCGGGTTCTTGCCCGCCGGCTCGTCCGGCGGCAGCGGCGTATCGGTATTGAGGTCGCGCCGCACGCGCCAGGCGGCCGCCGGCCGGAACAACCGCGCCGGAGCGCCTGCCGTCGCCGCCGTCGCGCCGGCCTCGAGCTGCCGCAGCGGCGAGATGTCGTCGAGCACCCAGAACGAGCGCCCGTGCGTGCCCGCCACCAGGTCGGCCCCGTGGATCGCCAGGTCGCGCACCGCGGTCGCCGGCAGGTTGAGGCGCAGCGACTGCCAGCTGTCGCCGTCGTCCACCGAGACGTAGACGCCGCGCTCGGTGGCGGCGAAGAGCAGCCCGCGCCGCACCGGGTCGCCGCGCACCGCGTCGACCACCTCGCCGTCCGGGATGCCGCGGGTGATCTCCTGCCAGCTCTTGCCGTAGTCGCGCGTGCGGTAGACGTGCGGGCGCAGGTCGTCGAGCCGGAAGCGGTTCACCGCCGCGTAGGCCGTCGCGGGATCGAAATGCGACGCCTCCATGACGGACACCTTGCTCCACGCGGTCAGCCCCCTGGGCGTGATGTCCTGCCAGCGCTTGCCGCCGTCGCGGGTGAGCTGGATCACGCCGTCGTCGGTGCCGATCCACAGCTGATCGACGTTCTGGAACGACGGCGCGATGGTGTAGATCACGCCGCGGTGACTGCCGTGCGGCGGGTCGGCGGCGGCGAAGGGCCCAAGCACCGCCGGCACCCCGGGATTCCGGCGTGTCAGGTCGGGGCTGATCGTCTGCCAGCTGTGGCCGCCGTCGGTGGTTTTGAAGAGCACGCTGGCGCCGAAGTAGAGGATGGTCGGATCGACCGGCGAGAACAGCAGCGGCAGCGTGCGGACGTAGCGGATCTCGCCGGACCGCACCGCCTCCGGCGACACGTCCTGGACCTCGCCCGTCGCCCAGTCGAAGCGCTGCACCTTGCCGCCATAGATCAGGTTGGGGTGCAGCGGATCGGGAGCGATGTAGCCGTACTCCTCGGCGCCCACGGGATGCCAATCGCGGAAGGTGATCTCGCCGTCGTTGCCGCGGCTGGCGATCCCCGCCGAGCCGCTCTCCTGCTGCCCGCCGTACACCCAGTAAGGGAACCGGTCGTCGGTGATGACATGGTAGAACTGCGCCGTCGGCTGGTTGTACCAGGAGCTCCACGTCCGGCCGCCGTTCAAGCTGACCGCCGCACCCTGGTCGCCGGCCAGCAGCAGCACCTGCGGGCGGTCGGGGTCGATCCAGATGCGGTGGTAGTCGTCGCCGCCCGGCGCTCCCTTGAACGCGGTGAAGCTCGAGCCGCCGTCGGTCGAGCGGTAGGTCGAGGTGTTGCAGACGTAGACCACGTCCGGGTCCTTGGGGTCCACCCTGACCTCGGCGAAGTCGCCGCCCCGTCCCCAGATCCGCTTCTCGGCGTTCACCCGCCGCCAGCTGGCGCCGCCGTCGTCCGACCGGTACAGCCCGCCGTGTGCGGCGTTGGCGTCCACCTGCAGGTACACCCGTCCCGGCCGGCTGGGCGCCACGCCGATGCCGATCCGGCCCAGACCCTCGGCGGCCGAGGGCAGCCCGCGGGTCAGCGGCTGCCAGGTGCCGCCGCCGTCGGTCGACTTGTAGAGCCCGCTCCCCGGCACCTGGAAGGAGGCGCCGATCTCCCAGGGCGCCTGGCGGGCCGCCCACAGGGAGGCATACAGCACGCGCGCGTCGGCGGGATCGAACGCCAGGTCCGCGGCGCCGGTGTTCTCGTTGCGGTACAGCACCTTCTCCCAGGTGCGGCCGCCGTCCGTCGAGCGAAACACCCCCCGCTCGGCGTTGGGGCCGTAGGGATGGCCGAGTACCGCCGCGAAGACCCGGTTGGGGTCGTGCGGATCGACCAGCACCACCGGGATCTGCTGGCCGTCGCGCAGGCCCAGGTGCTCCCAGGTCTCGCCGCCGTCCGTCGACTTGTAGATGCCGTCGCCCACCGACAGGTCGGGCCGCTGCAGGCCCTCGCCGCTGCCGGCGTAGATCACCCGCGGGTCCGAGGGCGCCACCGCGAGAGCCCCGATCGACTGCGTCGGCTGCTCGTCGAACAGGGGCCGCCACGTCCGGCCCGCGTCGTCGGTCTTCCAGACGCCGCCGTTGTTGACCCCCATGTAGAACACGCCAGGCTGTCCCGGCACCCCCACCGCCGCCACCGTCCGGCCGCCCCGGAAGG
>DATKFK010001179.1:0-5663 GCA_035544375.1 Thermoanaerobaculia bacterium | reverse complement strand
CGGCGGGCCAGCCGCCGGCGGCCGCTCCGGCCTCGGCGGCGGTCGAGCTGGCGGTGGACCACAACGCCGCGGCTGGCGTGATCGGAGTGTTCGGCAACGGCACCGCCGGGGAGGTCGAACGCGAGATGGGGGACCTCGAGCCGGCTTCCGAGCCTGGCGCCGGCGAGGGCGCGGCCGGCGAGGCGTCATCCGGCGGCGGCCCGGCGCCGCGGGACCCGCGCGGTCCGGCCCGGCAGCGAGGCAGGGCAGGACGGCAAGCGCCCGCGGTGCGGGTGCGGACCGTGGCCTCCGCCTGGCCTCCCGGCGGCCGTGCTCGCTGGTCGCTGCGCGACGGCGTCAACTATGCCGAGAGCGCCACGCTGGCGGCGCTCGCCTGGGCAGCGGGGCATCGCCGGGAGCTGCTGACCGGCTGCTGGCGGCGCGGCGGCCGCGCCTTGGAGCAGGGCCGCGGCGAGCCGCCTTTCGCCTGGATCTTCCCCGCCCGCCAGCCCGACCCGGACCGGCTGGCGGCGATGTTGCGGCGGCTGCTCGAGCAGCGCCTGGAGGTGCACCGGCTGCGCGAAGATTTGGCGCTCGGCGAGCGGCGCTTCCCGGCCGGCAGTTACGTGGTGCGCCTCGACCAGCCTTACCGGGAGGCTGCCCTGCGTTTCCTCGGCGGCCGCTTCGCCGGCGCCGCCGGGGGCGAGGGGCCGCCGGCGATCCCGTGGCCGCTCCTTTACGGAGTGGAGGGAACGGAGATCCGCGACCGCGCCGTCCTCGATGCCGCGATGGAGCCGGTGAGCGCGATGCCGGCGCCGCCGGGCGGCATCGCCGGCCCCGCGCCCCCGGCGGCGGCAACCGCGCTGCCCGGTGCCGTGGCCGCCGTCTCCGGGACCGGCGAGGCCCCGGCCGGCCAGACCGCTGCCGGCGAGGCCCCCGCCGGCGGCGAGGTCTTCCTGCTGGCCGACGCCGGTCAGGTCTCCCTGCTCGCGGCCCGGATCGCGTTGGGGCCGTACCAGGTGGATGCCGCGGAGGCAGCGTTCACGGCCGGCGGCGCGGCCTACCCGGCCGGCAGCTGGCTCGTGCAGGCTCCTCGCTTCGCGGTGGCGGCAGTGGCGGAGCGCCTGGGCCTGACCTTCGCCGCCGCCGCCAGCCTGCCCGACGTGCCCCGCCACGTCGTCCATCTGCCGCGGCTCGGAGTGCTGCACGGTTGGACCGACGCCGAGCCCTCGGGCTGGCTGCGCGCGGCGCTCGACCGCGAGCACCTGCCTTATTCGCTGGTGAGTGACGGCGAGGTTCGCCGTGGCGGCCTCCGCGGCCGCTTCGATCTCCTCGTCTTTGCCGGAGCGGACGGGGATTGGCGGCGGCAGGTGCGCGGCATCGACGCCAGGTGGTCGCCGCTCGCCTTCAGCCGCACGCCCGAGTTCCCGAGTCACGGCGTGCCCGACGGCGCCGCCGACGTCACCGGCGGCCTGGGCGAGCCGGGGTTGCAGGAGCTGCGGCGCTTCGTGGTGGATGGGGGAGTGCTGGTGACGCTCGGCAACGCCTCGGCGCTGGCCGCTGGCGCCGGCCTTGCTCCCGGCCTGGCGCTCGCACCGCCGGCCCCCGCTGCGCCGGCGGCACCGGAGGTACCGGCTGAGCCGGTGGTGCCAGGGGCACTGGCGGAGCCGGTGGTGCCAGGGGCACTGGCGGCGCCGGCGCCGGATGCGCCGGCGACACCCGAAGCGCCGCAACCGGCAGAGGCCGCCGGAAGTGATCCCGCCGCCGGCAGTGATCCGGCCGCCGGCGGCGACCCGCCTCCCGGACCGCCCGGCGGGCCGACCGTCGAGCCAGGGGTCGAGCCCGCCGCGGAGGCGCTCGCGGAGCCGCCCGCGGAATCGGCCGGCGGGCCCGCCGCCATGGCCGCCGTCGAGCCCGCGGCCGAGCTGCGGGCGTCGGTCGTCCGGCGGGACCATCCGGCGGTCTATGGCTACCCGGATCTCACCCAGGTGCTGCGCCGCGGCGGCCCGCTGCTCGATCTGCAACCGGCTTTCGCCGGCAGCGTGGTGCTGAGGTTCGGCGCCGGCCACCGCGCCGGACCGGCCGCCGCGCCGCCGCCGGCGATGGAGGTCGAAGACATCGACACCGCGACGCCGGACGGCGCCGAGCCCCGTCCGCCTGCCCTCGCGGCCGACGCCGGGCCGCCGTTGCCACGACCGCTTGGGGCCGCCGATGGCCGGCTGGTCCTGGCCGGCCGCCTCGTGGAGCCGCCCGCGGCCCTCGACGGGCGGCCGGCGATCGTCGACTTGCCGCTTGGCAAGGGCCACCTCGTGGCCTTCGCCTTCGACCCCTTCGACCCGACGCTCGGCCCGGCCGACCTGCGCTTCGTCTACAACCTCCTGCTCAACTGGCACGCCCTGCCGCGCTGAGGCCGCGTGTCTGCCTGCAACCGCTCACGGCGCGGGCCGCTCGAGGGCGAACTGCAGCGTGTCGCGCCAGGCGCCGCGCTTCCAGTGGCGCCGCGGGATGCGCCCCGTTTGCTGGTAGCCGATCCTGAGCAGCATGCGGACTGACGCGGTGTTGCCCTCCATCACCTCGGAGAGCAGCAGGCGCAGCCCCAGCACCTCGAAGGCGTAGCCGGCGCGCAGGCGCGCCGCCTCCGTGCCGTAACCGCGGCCCCACAGGTCGGTCCGCCCGAGCACCGTGCCGGTCACGGCGACGCCGTGGCGCCACTCGATGCGGTGCAAGCCGCTGAAGCCCAGGTGCTCGCCTTCGCGGGTCTCGACCGCGAAGACCACGTCGGTGTCGGTGCCGCGGCCCATGCGGTCGAAGAAATCCTCTTCGGCCAGGCGGTGGACCGGCAGGTCGCCGATCAGGGTCCAGCGCGTCACCTCGGGGTCGTTCAACCAGCGCAGCGCACCGTCGAGGTGCCGCCCCTTGTCGAGGGGCACCAGCCGCAGCCGCTCACCTTCCCAGCCGTAGGCCATAGCCTGCTCCCGCGAGTTGCAGACCGGTTGGATCTCACCGGTGCGTCGCAGCAATCCTGGTCGCGGGAATCTTAGACGAAGCGACGACCGCCCGGCGCGCCGGTGCGCCGCCGCGCGGGGGCGTCAGGTCATAGAGCACATAGCCGGCCGGGCAGGTCGCCAGGCGGGTGAAGGCGCGCTCGACGACGGCCCGGCCGAGCTCCGCACGGTCGAGATCGCTCGCGGCGGCGATCCAATAGCGGGCCCCGCGCCGCCGCAGCGCCGCCAGGGTGGCCAGCGAGCCGTCGCGGTGCTGGTAGACGAAGCCCTTGCGGTCGGCGAAGGCGAAGAAGGTGGGGTCGCTGAAAGCGACGCGGTGGCCCCCCGCGTCGCTGCCGTCGATGCCGCTGACCGCGATGCGGCCCTGCGGCGGGATGACGGCGGCGAATTGCGCGGCGCAGAGCGCCCGGTCGCGGGCCTCGGCGACGCTGGAGCTCGCGGCGCCGAGCAGGCCGTCGCGGCGGGCCAGGAGCCAGCCGGCGACGAGCGCCAGGCAGGCCAGCGCCGCCGCCCGCAGGAGCCGGCCGGCGCCGGTTGCCACGCCCGCTCCAGCCGTGGTGCCGGCGGCTGCCTTGCCGCCGGCTGCCTTGCCGCCAGCCGCGCCCGCACGGCCTTCGCGCTCGACCAGGACCTGCGCGCCGGCCCCCATCAGCAGGCAAGCGGGAGCGACCGCCAGGCAGTGATAGTAGAAGGCCCAGCCCGCCCCGGCGGTGCGCCCGGCCACGACCAGGAAGAGCAGCGTCGCAAGCAGCCAGGCGACCGCCGGTTCGAGCCGGCGCCAGGCCAGGCGGTGACCGGCTGCCGCCAGCACCAGCCCGAACGGCGTGAACACCTCGAGGATCTCGACGCGCGCATTGCCGAGAAGTCCGCGGCGCAACAGCACGTCGGGACCGACCAGGTGCGCTTCGTCGGAAAGGCCGAGCGAATTGCCGTCGACGGCCCAGAAGTGATACGCCCAGGCATACCACGCGACGGCCGGAGCCAGGGCGACCAGCGCCGCCAGGTGGACCCGCCAGTCGCGCAGCGCCTGCCAGCCGAGCCGCCGCCAGATCAGCCACGCGAACGTCAGGCCGAACAGGGCCGCCGGCTCCTTGACCAGGATCGCTGCGCCAAGCGCGGCCGCGGCCGCGAGCAGCCGGCCCGTGGCGGGCTGCTCGTACCAGCGCCAGAGCGCGCTTGCCGCCAGGACCTCGAAGAACACCATGACCGCCTCGGGCTGCATCCTCGTCGCCAGGTAGACGGCGAGCGGGCTGAGCGCGAAGCAGGCCGTGGCAAGGCTCGCTCCTGGCCGGGGCAGGACCCGCCGTGCCAGGCGGGCGAAGATCAGCAGTGTCGCCAGCGACGCCGCGGCGCTCAGGGCGCGCATCACCCGCTCGTCGGCGCCGAGCGCCAGCCGCGACAGGGCGGCGAGCCACGGCAGCAACGGCAGCTCCATCTCCACCTTGCCGGAGGAGTCGCCGCGCCAGTCGATGCGTGGCTCGAGCGGGTCGAGGTCCTCGCGCGCGTAGTTGCGCGCGATCTGCGTGTAATCGGCCTCGTGCCACAGCGAGAGAGAGCGGTAGTCCAGGGGCCGATCGACGCCGTAGAGGCGCAGCAAGCAGCCGGCGGCGATGATGATCGGAAAGAGGTAGCGGCGCCTTCCGACGGCCCCCCCGGAAGCCTCGTTCGCTGGGTGCCGGCCGACCCGTGGGAAGTGTCGGCGCCCTGCGACGGCCCGCCCGGAAGCCTCGTTTGCGGGGCGCCGCCCGAGGGGCCAGATTCGCGGCATCGGGCCATGCAGGCTGCAAGAGCAGTGCCGCGGCGCGCGGCTGGCCGGCGATTCCAGGCGGCGGCGGCGTCTTCGATGGTGGCCGCGTCGAAGGTGCGGGTCTGGCAGGCGGGGCAGCCTACCCAGACGGTCGTCGGGCCTCCCGGATTGGTGGAGGCTCCCGCCACCGCCGGCGATCCGCAGACCGGGCAGGGGAGCAACTCGATGTCCGACATCCTGCTCTCCTTCCCCTTCGCGTCCCTTCTTGCTTTCGTAGCACCGCTGCCGGCGATGATAGCGGAGGCCAAGGTGAAGTCAAGGTCACCTCGGCTCGCCGGATGCGCTCGCATAGAATGCCGCCCGGTCATGGAACCTCCTTCTCGGTCGGCGGGTGGTCGGCCGGCGCCCCAGGGTCGCAGCGGCGGCGCCTCGCGCGTCGGGGCCGGCATCCTGCTCAGCCGCCTGGCGGGATTGGCGCGCGAGCAGACCGTCGCCTTCTTCTTCGGCGTCGGTCCGCACGCGGACGCGCTGACCGCCGCGCTGCGCGTGCCCAATGCGCTGCAGAACCTGCTCGGCGAAGGGGCGCTCTCCGCTGCCTTCATCCCGATCTACAGCCGGCTGCTGGCGGCGGAGCGCCGCGAGGAGGCGGGGCGGTTCGCCGGCGCCATCTTCGGCCTGCTGCTGGCCACAGCCGCCGCGCTGGCCCTGGCCGGCATCGTGCTGGCGCGGCCGCTGGTGGCGCTCTTGGCGCCGGGCTTCCTCGCCGACGCCGGCGCGATGGCGGCGGGCCGGGCCTCGGTGGACCGCTTCGCGCTGGCGGTCGGGGCGGTGCGCGTGCTGTTCCCGATGACCGGGTTGCTGGTGCTGTCGGTGTGGGCCCTCGGCGTGCTCAACAGCCACCGCCGCTTCTTCCTGGCCTATTTCGCGCCGGT